>SHAI01000158.1 GCA_004213235.1 Parvularculaceae bacterium | reverse complement strand
TCAACTGTAATGATGTTCAATTCAATCTTTCAAAGCTTTCACAGGCGCAGCGGCATGCTGAATTCATTGTTCTGAATATAGATAATGATAAGCGCCTCGCCGCAGGCGGTGAGGCGGACATGTTTCTTGAGCCTGGAAACGGTGTACTGATTTTCGGTTCGGAAAAAGCACATCAGGAGATCGCGAGCATTTTTCAGGGGTTGTCATCGAAGTGAACCCCCGGGCGCCCGCCCGCAGCGTCCCGGTCATCTTTACTATCCGGGGCCTCTTGCTCTTGCGCTTGGTATGCTCGCCGCATCCCGAACCATGTACTGAGAACGGATAAGACCCTGGAAATTAACGCGGGACCAAAAGGGTCGCAGGGCAGTCGGTTCACCAATGAGCAACACAGCATATAAGGCCTGGCCCGTGCTGGAGACATGGGCAGCCGTTTTTTAAGGGAGACACACACCACCATATTACGCGCCCGAAGCGTGCGCGCCGCTGACCCGTTCGGCCGACGGGTAGAGTTCTGACTTGCGTGATTGCACGGCGCATCTTAAGTCCGAAAGGGGAGTGGTGCTTTTTTGGTAACGCACGCCCCAGCTTTTGCTGACTTCGCAAGTCAAAGGACACGCCCCTGCCATGTTGATGATCCAATATGTCGTGAATTCGCTGATCAGTCTTTATACGGTCGTCATCTTTGTGATGGTGATATTAAGCTGGTTGATTAATTTCAATGTCGTGAACATGCACAATCAATTTGTGGACATGGTATACCGTACCTGTCTGGCCCTGACCGAGCCGCTGCTTCGGCCCATTCGAAACATGCTCCCGTCCATGGGCGGCCTCGACCTGTCGCCAATCGTGTTGCTGATTGGTCTGAATGCAGTTCAGGCAGGACTTAACCATTACATCTTCACACCGATGATAAGCGCAGGGCTTTGACACACGATCATACAATTACCCATGACAGATCGTGGGGTGATTTGCGGGTCGCCGTGATATTGCCGTGCCGGAATGAAGCGATCGCCATTGGCGGCGTCGTGCAGTCATTCCAGGCCGCACTACCATCGGCGAGGATTTATGTCATAGACAACGCTTCAACCGACGACACGGCATCGATAGCGGCCGACGCTGGCGCTGAGGTGCGATACGAGCCCCGGCCCGGAAAGGGTAATGCCGTGCGCCGCGCCTTTGCTGATATCGACGCGGATGTTTATATCATGGCTGATGGCGACGGCACCTATGACGCGGCCAGGTCGCGCGAGATGGTTGATCAACTGGTTCGCGACAGTCTCGACATGATTGTCGGTGTGCGTGTTCACGATGAGGGCGCTGCCTATCGCCCGGGCCATGTTTTAGGCAACCGGATGTTCAACTTTCTCTTCCGGACATTCTTTTTCGAGCCGTATACCGATATTTTAAGTGGATACCGGGTTTTGTCGCGGCGCTTCGTGAAGTCGTTTCCGCTTGCGGCGGCAGGATTTGAAATCGAACTGGAAATGGCTGCTCACGCGGCGCTGATCCGTGCCCCAAGTGCGGAAGTGAAGACGGCCTATGCCGCGCGCCCGCCGGGCGGCGAGAGTAAACTTAGAACGCTCAAAGACGGTACAATGATCCTGCGACGGATGTTTCGTTTCCTCCGTCTGCACAAGCCGCGCCTGGTTTATGGCGTGATTGGCGCAATTGGCATGGCCAGCGTTGCGGCGTTGGGTGTGCCCATTGTGTTGGAATATCTGCAAACCGGCCTTGTCCCGCGCTTCCCGACATTGATTGTCGCCTCGGCACTGATGGTTGTCGTTGTGCAATTGCTCGTTGCCGGTATCATTCTCGATGCGCAGGCGCAGTATTTCGCCGAAACCAAACGCCTTGCCTATCTCCGGATCCCGGCGGTGTCGCCATCATCCTTTAAGGAAGATAGGGCCTGAAATAAGATAGGGTCTGAAAGACGAATGCCCGAACTTGCCCGATATGGTTTTGACACGGCGCTGCGCAAAGCGGTCATCTGTTTTGCATTGGTGCCGATATGCATCGGTGTTTTTACCGCGCTGTTAACCCTGGCGGCGATGGTGCCGAATGCAACCATATTAGAAAACAGTCTTGACCGACCGGACGTTTTGCTGTCGCGCAGGGCGGATAATGGCCGCGTTATTGATGCTGATACAGAGTGTATCGGCTTAAGCGTGGGCATGATCGAGATGCCAGATGAAAAACCCATGGTGCGCGCAATTCGGGCGCAGAGCGTTTATGGGTGCGACCAATATATCGATCACCTGGCGGGCGGCCAAAGCTTTCAGCCGCGCGAATATGCGCGGTATTGGCACGGGTATACGATCATCAGCAGGCCTGTTTTATCCGTCCTGACCTATAATGATCTGCGTGGAATTTTGTTTGCGTGCAGTGTTGTTTTGTTTGGGCTGTTGCTGTGGCGTATCGGTACGGACTTTAGTGCGCAAACGGCCCTTGCCCTTGCAGTGCCATTTCTGGTGCTCAACGCCATGGGCTTCTGGGTTGTGGCGACAAAGGCGGTGAGCTGGTTTTTGATCATTGGTGGCGCGATTATTTTATCGCGCCGCGTGCAGCCGCCCTTGATTGGATTTTTTGTTCTGGGGGCGTTGACCGCGTTTTTTGATTTTCTCACCGCGCCGGCGCTGATATTCGCCCTGCCTGCTTTACTGTTTGTGCTTGGTGTGCGGGCGCGCGGTGATGTTGCGCTTTTTGATCAGTGGCGGGATGTTATCTGGCTGGGTGTATTCTGGGCGGCGGGGTATGCTGGCCTTTGGGCGTGCAAGATTACCCTCGCCGATGCGATGCTGGAGGGGCATGTCTGGGCCGATGCCCTGTCACAGGCGGCGTTTCGGCTGCGCGGTGAAACGCACCTTGTCGAGGCGTACTGGCCCGGAATGGCGCTGTATAAAAATCTTGCAGCTCTGAAGTCTTTATGGGGCCCGATTGCAATTGGATTATTCGTTATCGGACCATTATCAACGGCAGCGCGGCGGGGAATGTTGATGCAGATTGTACGACATGGCCGACTGCCCCTTGCTCTTGCTTGTGTGCCCCTGATCTTCATGGAGTTGTTGTCGAACCACGCGCAGATTCATGCCGCCTTCACCCAGTTAAATTTTGCGCCATTGTTTTTTATTGCAGCCCTTATCCTGGTGGGCGAGGGCGATAGACTGTTGGCAAAAACGCCCTGAACAAACGGCACAAAACATCCGTCATGGGATGACCATCTGAAAACCGGCTTTCTGCGGCGTGAGGGTATGACGGCTCGGCTGGCGGAATTGTAGATGGCCGCTTGTGGTGCATTGCAGCAGTATGAAAATAACCCATTCCACGGGGTAAATTTGGCGTTTGGGTTCGCAATTTAGCCAATGTGTTCCTATCTATGAATGGGAAGGAGCCGGGTAATTTTATGTTGGCGAAGTTGAAAAGATCAGGCCGCCTTGGCGAATTCATGGCAAAGTCGGCGAAAACTGGCCGCCTGCTGGCCGCGGCATCTGTTGTCGCTGTAAGTGTCGGCGCAGTAAGTCTTGGCGGTGGTGCGCCGGCACATGCCGCGGCTGCGCCTATGCACCATGAAGAGAAAATTGTCGCCGCGGCAGACAGCGTGGCCCCGCCTATCGTTCAGGAGGCATCGGCGGTGCCTTCAAAGGCGTGGTATGCGGCGGGTGCTGCGGCCATTCTGGCATTGTTGATCAGGCTGATTGGCGTGCGCCGGGTGCGTGAGGCCATTGCGGCTGCCGGGCCGGCGACGATCAAGGTGGCCCGCCAGACAGCGAAAGCAACCGCGCACGGTGTTGCGGCAACGGCAAGTGCCGCGCGCCAAGCGGTGAAAGGGCCATTTCGCCGGGTGTTTATTTTTGCCGGACTGTCTTTTGTCGGGCTTGCCGGGTTTGGGCTTTATGACATTGAATGGCTTGGCGGGATGATCGCCGGTGGTTTGCTCGCTGGGGCCTCGCTCGTTGCCACTTCCAATATCCGCAGGCGCGTTGCGGCGGTGTTCGTAAAGGATAACTAGCAGACACTTGCGTTATTCCCCGCGTGCGGTGATGAGGGTACCTCACCTGTGCAACGGGATTTTTCTTTCCAGCGCGCAGCACTGTCACCCAAGGATACCTTGGTCAGGCAACGCGAATCATTGATTTTCGTTTGTTTAAAAAGCTCGGTAACCATGTCCTCAATTCTGATCGCCCCGTCTATCCTGTCTGCAGATTTCGCCGCTTTGGGTGAAGAAATCCGCGCTGTCGCGGCCGCTGGTGCGGACTGGATCCATATTGACGTCATGGATGGGCATTTTGTTCCGAACCTGACCCTTGGGCCGCCGATTGTACGGGCAATTCGCAAGACCACGGACTTGCCGTTTGATGTGCATTTGATGGTATCGCCCGTTGACCCGTTGATTGAGGACTTCGCGGCGGCTGGTGCCAATGTGCTGACGGTCCATCCGGAGTCCGGTCCGCATTTGCACCGCACCATTCAGTCCATCAAAGCCGCCGGGGTGAAAGCCGGTGTGGCGCTGAACCCGGCAAGCCCGGTTACCTTGCTGGAGCCGGTTCTTGATGAATTGGACCTTGTGCTGATCATGTCCGTTAATCCGGGTTTTGGCGGGCAAAAATTCATCCAGTCGCAATTGCGAAAGATCGAGCAGGTGCGCAAATTAATCGACGCATCCGGGCGTGATATTCGGCTAGAGGTCGATGGCGGTGTGAACGCGCAAACAGCACCATCTGTCATCGCAGCCGGGGCCGATGTTCTCGTCGCAGGGTCAGCAGTGTTCAAAGGTGATCCCGATGGTTATGCGCAGAACATCAAAGCCTTACGGCAGGACGGGACGTAGTGGCGCGTCGCCCCGGCAATCAGCAGCAAAGCCAGGACAAAACCACGTCCCATGGCGGCGTTGGTGCACGGATTAAACGGGTCTGGGGGGAAAGTCCGTTTTATCAGGCCCGTCTGGATGGCCCCTCGCCGAACAGGTTTTTGTTTCAGCTTTCAGATGAACGCACGCCCTCGCGGCGGCGTGCCCATGATATTATCAAAGGGCGGTTTCAAGCTGGCGGTGAGATCATCGACGTCCAAGACGATCCAGGCGATGTATTTGCCCTGGCGTTACAACACGATCAGCTTTTTCACAGCGTTCATAGCTGGGAATGGCTTCGTGATCTTGCCGCAATCGAGGATCAGGGCCAGGAAACGGCATTGTGTCTGGCGACGGCGTGGTGTGACGCGTATGAAAGATGGTCCGCGGATACGTGGACCCCGCGTCTGACCGGGGAGCGGCTGATCGCGATGGCCTGTCATGGTGATTTCTTGCTGGATGCAGGGGATATCGTATGGCGCAGCAGAATATTATCCAGCCTTGCCAGGCAGTTACGGCATCTGGCGCAGGCTGGTCATCGGGCGCGCGAGGATCATGATCGGCTAACGGCGGCGATTGGCCTGTGCGTGGCCGGGCTGACACTGCCAGGCGGTGAGGCGACATATGATCAGGGGATTGAGCTGCTGCGCCGCGAAGCGCGCCTGCAGATTCGTCCCGATGGTGGGCATATTTCACGCAATCCGTCGCGGCAGTTACAAATTGTACTTCGCCTTGGGCTGATTGAAGACGCACTAAAACATCGCGGTATGACGCCGCCGGGCTTTTTGCCCCATCTCATGGAGCGGGCGATTGAGCATCTGGCATTGTTCCGTCTCGCCGATGGTGGCCTTGCCGTGTTCAATGGCGGCTGTGAGGACGATGCGAACGCGCTGAAAGTTGCGTTGAATCGGGAGGGTGCTGAAACAGTA
>SHAI01000157.1 GCA_004213235.1 Parvularculaceae bacterium | reverse complement strand
AGCGGCACATAATTTCGAGGAATGGCTAATTTTTCCGCGCAGTGGGTGAGGCGTTGGCAAAACGCTTGAATCCCTCGGAATTGAACTGCAATCCTCATCATGGGAAGTTATGCAACTCGCCCTGATCTTGGCGACAAGTGTTCTTGCACGGCAAATTGAACCGTGGCTTTATCATTATCTCATCAATTTCAGCCGCGCATATTGTGCGCTGGAAACGTAACGAGGGTCTTGATATTGTCCGATAGTCCATCAGTTGGCGCATTCGCCATTGTGCCGAATAATGACCTGCAAGCAGCTATTCCATTCTGGGAGCGCCTTGGCCTGGTGCGGACAGGTGTCGACCATCAATACATCATCATGACTGGCTGGGGGTGCGAAGTTCACTTGATACAGGCCGGGCATGGGCCTTGGCGGGTTCCTGCGGAAAATAACCCCTTTGGTGTGTATCTGCGTACGCCGGATGTGGATGCCATTGCGGCACGTGTCGATGATCTCATTATTCGGCCCGGCGGCATTCTCCGCCATCGGGAATGGGGTCTCTATGAGTTCGCCGTGGCAGGTCCGGATGGACTTCTTGTTCGAATTGGATGGCCTTCATCCTTGATCGGCCAAAAATAGTTGGCGCGTTTTTGCCAAGTCCGCTCAAATCGAATGACGACCATCGACTGACTTCTCATTCCGCTAATCGATTCCCAACGGTTGAATATGCGTGGCGGGCGGTTTTCCGCATGTAGATAGCTGCCGCCGAGGGACAGGATGCGGTTTCATTGGTTCATCCGTTTCCACCAGATGCACTTCGCCCCCCTTGTTCCCGTCTCATGCCATTGCCGCCTCGCCCGCTCACACTAGCGCCGACACGATCGAGATCTACACCAAGGGGTTCAACCGTCAGATCGCTGTCGCGTCGACGATCGCTAAATTGGAGGTAAAAGGCCTGATTGCGTGTCACGCGAAAAAATTCGCGGTACACATTGGTCATCCAGTGTTTTTATCTGATTTTTTACGAAAACTGGAGCGGGCGATGCGATTCGAACGCACGACCCTCACCTTGGCAAGGTGATGCTCTACCCCTGAGCTACGCCCGCGTCTCCAGTCATTCAGGGCCTTTGCCCTGTAACGAGCGTGGGATATGCCCTAAGAGTTGCTGGATTGCAAGCGGGTCTTTGGAAGGGATTTTGTGAGATATATGGTGCGAGCACTCTCCCTCGTAAAATACACATCCCCGGTGCCGCTTTGTCGCTGCTGCGCCTGCAGCTTGAAATTTCGGCAAATCCCGCCTGTCATAACGAATTGATACGCCATGACAGCCTCAAGCCCGCATACCCGCGCGCAGTTATTTGCCCGCCTTGATGAACTTGGACTCACCCATCGCACGGTTGAGCACCAGCCCATCATGACCGTTGATGAAGGCCGCGCGTTTAAAGAAAGCATGCCGGGAGGTCACTCCAAAAACCTGTTTTTAAAAGATAAAAAAGGCACCTTGTTTCTTGTAACCGCCCATTGCGACACGGAAATTGATCTTGTTGCGCTTGGCCGGCATCTCGGTGCCAAGGGGCGGGTTTCATTCGGCAAACCGGATCTAATGGTCGAGAAACTGGGCGTCGCGCCGGGCTCGGTCACACCTTTTGCGATGATCAATGCCGCGCCGGATACCTTCGCCGCCGTGGTCGTTGATCAGGCATTTTTTGACCATGACCCGGTGTGGTTTCACCCGCTTAAAAATGATGCGTCGACGGCCATTGCGGCGGATGACTTGATTGTCTTTTTAGAAGCCTGCGGGGTGGAACCGCTTATCCTGCCGCTGGGTGCCATTCGGCGTGAGGCATGAGGCATGAGGTTGTAATCCCCGCTATAGGCCTTCATGTAAGGGCAGCGGTGTGGTGCCGCGAAAATGATTGAAAAGTAGGACAATGACCATGGATCTGCTGCAGTCCGCGCCTGACAGTTCTTCGGGCGGTACCGATATTATCGATGTGACGATTGAAACCTTCGAGCGTGACGTTCTGCAAGCGTCTATGGAACGCCCTGTGATTGCCGATTTTTGGGCGACCTGGTGCGGGCCATGCAAAACCCTGACGCCAATGCTTGAAAAAGCGGTTGCCGGTGCGGGCGGCGCGGTCAGCCTTGCAAAAATAGATATTGATAAAAACCAGATGCTGGCCTCGCAATTGCGGATCCAGTCGGTTCCGACAGTCTTCGCCTTTTTCCAGGGACGCCCTGTCGATGGCTTCCAGGGCGCGGTGCCGGAAAGTGAAATTAAAGCTTTTGTGGATCGCCTTGTCGCGATGAAGGGCGGGGCACCTGCCGGTGGTGGACCAGACATGGATGCGATCCTGACGGCGGCTGAAGAGGCCCTCGCCGGGGGGGATCCGGCCCGCGCCGCTGAAGCATTTGCAGCTGTTGCCCAAACCGTGGGCGGCGATGACGAGCCAAAATATCTCCGCGCGCTGGCCGGGCTCGCGCAATGCCACCTCACCCTTGGTGATGCCGTTCAGGCGCAACAAATCATTGACACTGTGCCCGAGGACAAGCGCGGCGATGCGATGTTCGCGTCTGTCATTGCGGCGTTATCTCTTGCCAAACCGGGAATCGATGCCGGTGCGATTGGGCAATTGCGCACTGCGGCCGAACAAAATCCGAATGATCCAGCGGCAAGCTTTGCGTATGCGGAGGGGTTGGTCGGTGCCGGTGAAATGGAGGCCGGGGTTGAGCAATTATTATCGCTCATCGCGGCGGATAGGGACTGGAATGAGGGCGCGGCACGGGCAAAATTGCTGGATGTGTTTGAGGCCTTGGGTCCGACAAATCCGCTAACCTTGAAAGCTCGACGCCGACTGTCGTCAATTCTGTTTGCATAACTGTCCGGTATCGGACGGAAGATCGGATGTGCTGATGTACCAGCAGCGCCCCCCGAGGCCCGGCACGAAAATGCCAATGACCCTGCCAATTTTCCCATTGGCTGGTGCCTTGTTATTGCCCGGCGGCGAATTGCCGCTCAACATATTCGAACCTCGATATTTGCGTATGGTCGATGACGTGTTGGCGGGCGATCGCATGATTGCCATGATACAGCCGCGTAATGAACTTGGTGATGACACCGGTGGTTCGTCTGCCCTTTACCGGGTTGGATGTGTTGGACGCCTTACCGGTTTTAATGAAACTGAAGACCAAAGATATCTGATTAATCTTCATGGTGTGCAGCGGTTTCATTTGCAGGCGGAGTTATCGACGGACACACCTTATCGCATGGTTGAACTCGATTATGCGCCGTTTGCAGGTGATCTGGCGAGTGATCCCAGTGCGGAACTGGTGGATCGTGATCGCCTCGAGGCCGCTATGCGTGCCTATCTGGATGCTGAAGGATTGAAGACAGATTGGGCCGCAGTGGGCGAGGCCCCGAGCGAAGCCTTGATCGTGTCTTTGGCCATGGGGTGCCCTTTTGCGCCGAACGAAAAGCAAGCCCTCCTGGAGGCGGAAACGGCTGCGGAGCGGGCGCAATGCTTGATTGCGCTCATGGAAATGGCGCGTAGTGATGATAGCGGGGATACGCGGTTGCAATGAGTGAAGATGTGCAAGATCCGATGACGGATGAAGTCGATCCAAAACTGTTGGAGATTCTTGTTTGCCCGCAAACGAAAAAGCCGCTGCGTTATGATAAAGAGCAAGCGGAGTTGATTAGCCCCGCAGCTGGTCTGGCATACCCAATTCGCGATGGTGTGCCGATCATGCTGGTCGATGAGGCCCGCAGCTTGAGCGATGAAGAGCGTGCGCGACATAAAACCTAAGGCAAGCTTGGCCCGTTGGGCTTTTTGCTAGCACGGTGCGCTGTGACAAGGTTTTTGAACCGGCAAAATGCCTTATTACCGCCTGATTTTCGGCCTCGTGCTGCACCAGCTGGTATTGCACTCTAATGGCCCGGATAGATGAATAAAAGCCCGTTTGATTGGGTCGAAAGGAGGCGTTAGCGCCGTGATTGGAACAGCTGCATTCATAGCTCTCATGGGCGGTGTATCCCATGCGGTGGCCGCGTTTTCCTTGGCCATGCAGGCACCGGACGCCCCCTTGGACATTGCTGAAAATGTTGATGCGCAGGTCATTATTGACCAAGGCGAAGAGGCACGCGCGGAGGCTTCGCCCGAAGCGAGGGCCGCGGAAGATGGTCAAAACGCGCCGCTTGAGAGGGGCGCAGATCAGCCCGTGGCGGCGGATTTAGAAGGCGAATTCATAACGGAACCCGTGCCGCTGGTTTTTTCCAATGTCGATGATGCCAAAATTGCGCAGAATGTACTGGGTTATTTGAACGACCTCACCACCGCAACGGCCAGTTTCGTGCAATCTTCACCATCCGGTGCCGTTCAGGAAGGGCAGTTCTGGCTGCGTCGGCCCCGGCAGCTGCGCATGGAATATGGTTCGTCTAATGATCCATCTCTCCTGATCGTTGCTACCCAGGGTAATGTCTATGTGCGTGACAATGCGCTGGAGACAACGGATTTTTACCCGGTTAAAAAGACGCCCTTGCGTTTTCTGCTGACCAAAGAGCTCGATGCAGAAACATTGGACGTCGTTTCTGTTCAGCGCGGAACTGATTCTGTCGCGGTCACTTTTGCGGATGTTTCTGGTGACGCAGAAGGTGATCTCACCGTCGTGCTTGATGCACCAAATCTGCGCCTGCGGCAGTGGGTTGTTCGTGATCCACAGAACAATGTGACTTTTGTCACCCTGGAGGATCTGGTTGAAGGCGGTAAGGTCAGCAATCGATTGTTTCGGGTTCCCGATGCGGGCGGTCAGTTCATTAACAATTAGAGATTTGAACCCAGCACCGTGTTACAACATCACACGCAAGAGATTTTTTTAATTTACCTATTGAAAAGTGTATCAGTGATGCGTTAATGTAACAGGGTGTAGGCGGTTTGCCCTCGGACCAGCGTTGCCCCCCCGCTAGCAGGTCCACGATCGCTTACAGCCGCCGGACTATCCCCTCCCGGCGCAGGCGCAACAGCGCAGTTCAGCGCCCGGTTCCCAAAATGGACCGGGCGCTTTTTTGTCCCTTGATCAATGCGCACGCGATGCAAAGATGTGGTCGAGAAAACGTATCGGAGCGATCATGGAAGACGAAGACTTTGAGATGCTGACGGAAGAATTACCGGCCATGGCGCGCGCTGGTGAATTCATCCGGTCATTGGACGGGATTCCCTGGTTCGCAAATCTAGGTGAGCCGTTGACGCCCGGTGCGCGTGCCGCCGCGCATATGGTGGCTGATGGTCTCGGTTTTCCCGATGCTGAGATTGGGATTGTGATTGATTGGGATGACGCTGGGGCTGCGGCGGAAAACTTTGACTGGAACAGTCCTGCATGGGAGGCGGAAGAACTTCTGCGTGCTGATGTCACGCTACAGGCGCAGGAATTATTGTCCGACGAAGCGTTCCAGTTTGTGATGGCGGCGGCGGCTGATGTCGTTGCCAAGTCCGCACGCGAGGCTGTTGATGAAGCAGCAAGCCTCGGCGATGTTGTTGATGATGGTTTGAAGCAATTGGCTATCGGGGCGGCGGTGCAGGCTGTTCATCAGGCATTGCTGGCATTACTTGTTCAGGGCAGGGACGGTGACGATTCTGATGAAGATACACAACACCCCTTTTTAGCGAAATTCCAATTGTTCGAATTCGGCCGATGGCCCGTCGGCATTACCGGTGGCACGTTCAATCTATTTTGAAGAAAAATCAGGCAAATGCCGCAGATACGGCCTCGGCAATGCTTTTGAAGAGTAGATAGCTCGCGACAATCGTCAGTGTCCA
>SHAI01000156.1 GCA_004213235.1 Parvularculaceae bacterium | reverse complement strand
AGCGGTTGATAATCAGAGATCGGGTCAATGGACTGAACGAATGCATGGCCATTCACGCCCAGGAGCTGGTCAATCAATTTATCCCGGAAGCCCTGCATCACCGACATCACAATGATCAGCGTCGCGACCGCAAGCATGATCCCCGCAAATGCGATGATTGAAATCAGGGATACACCCTGGCCGGTCCGCGTCGCCGCAAGATAACGGCGCGCGATCATCCATTCAAAGTAAGAAAATGGGCCGGTTTGCCGTCCCGTATGCGGCATGCTTCCATTTAATGGATTTGAGGCGGTCATTGGCGAGACGAAACTCCCTACACGGCTTTGCGCGGTAATTCGCGGTGCCGGTTTTACGCAGCCAAACCGGCCTTGACTTCAGCGGAAATGAAATCCAGCGCCTGTTCGAGCGACATGTCCCAACGCTCTCCATCTGCGCGCCGTTTCACTTCCACCTTGCCATCAGCGAGCCCGCGCGGTCCGATAATGAGCTGGAACGGCAGTCCGATGAGATCCATACGCGCGAATTTTTCTCCCGGTCTTGCTTTTGTATCGTCATAAAGCACGTCAATTCCGGCAGAATGAAGGCCATCATAGGCCTTCTGGCAAGCCGCCTCGACCGCCTCATCTCCCGCCTTCAGGCTGACCACACCGACATGATAAGGTGCCACAGAGATCGGCCATTTGCAGCCTGCATCATCATGGAACGCCTCAATCAACGCGCCGGCGAGCCGGGAAACGCCCACCCCATAGGAGCCCATCTGAACAGCAATGTCTTTGCCATCTGGCCCGGCCACAACCGCATTCATCGGCGTTGAATATTTATCGCCAAAAAAGAAAATATGACCAACTTCAATGCCGCGTGCAGCGATCCGGTCACCTTCAATTACCCGCGCCTCAAACTCTGCCGGATCGTGCTTTTCCTCTGTGGCCGCATAATAAGACGTATACCGGTCCATAATCGGCGACAGGTCCCCCTGGAAATCAAGGTCCGCACCCGGCACCTCAAGGTCCAACAATTGGCGGTCGCAGAATACAGCGCTCTCACCGGTTTCTGCCAACACAATAAATTCGTGGCTGAGATCGCCACCGATGGGGCCGGTGTCTGCGCGCATTGGAATTGACGTCAACCCCATACGTGCGAAGGTGCGCAGATAAGCAGCGAACATGCGCTGATAGGACCTTCTTGCCGCGTCAGCATCAATGTCAAAGGAATAGGAATCCTTCATCAAAAACTCACGCCCGCGCATCACGCCAAAGCGTGGGCGGATTTCGTCCCTGAATTTCCACTGAATGTGATACAGCAATTGCGGCAGATCTTTGTACGAACGAACACCAGCGCGAAAGATCTCCGTAATCATCTCTTCATTGGTTGGGCCAAAGAGCATCTCCCGGTCTGCGCGATCTGTAATCCGCAGCATTTCCTTGCCATAAGCATCATAGCGCCCACTCTCACGCCACAGTTCGGCCTGCTGGATCGTCGGCATTAACAACTCTACAGCACCAGCACGATCCTGCTCTTCACGCACAATCTGTTCGATTTTCTTCAAAAGCCGATGGCCGAATGGCAACCAGGCATAAATACCGGCACCTTGCTGGCGTACCATGCCAGCACGAAGCATTAATTTGTGCGACGCAATCTGTGCCTCAGCGGGAGACTCTTTCAACGTGGGGAGATAATAGCGGGATAAACGCATGCCGGCTCCAGATAACAAGCTAATCTGAGGACGGTCTTAGGCGGGACTGGCGCACCTGTCCACGGGGGAAGAAAGACATCCTCACGCAAAAACGTTCCACTTTTGATTTTGTCGTGATCTCCGGGCAGAATCCTTGGGTCAAAAGCGCTTTTCTTCCCGGGCCGGCAGGAACCGATTTACGCGGCGAGAATCGCCCTTAGGCATTTACGCGAGCGCGGATCGGTTCAGCATAGATCCACTTTTCGATCATGGCGTTGACCAATTCTTTTTTCACCGGCTTACTGAGATAATCATCTGCGCCCGCCTCCAAGAAGCGTTCCTTGTCACCCGCCATGGCATGGGCCGTCAGGGCGACAATAGGGGTGCGCTGCCCGCTCGGGACCTCATTGGCCCGAATAGCCGCCGTCGCCTGGCACCCATCCATCACCGGCATCGACATGTCCATGAAGATCATGTCGTACCCGTTATCCCGTGCCATAAACTGCGCAATCTGGCCATTTTCAGCGAACTCAATATCAAATTGAGTTCTATCGATCATGTTTTCCAACACCATCCGATTCACGACATTGTCATCTGCAACAAGAATTTTGTGTCGGGCCGAAGCATTGGAAGATGCTATCTGGTTCTGTTCGGAGACATTTTGACGGACAGCATTTAATTGATCCACTTTTTGATCCGTTAACGCAGCGATAACGGCATTGGTCAACATCATCGAAGAGGCAGGTTTAGTCAGATAATCCACCACGCCGAGTGCGCGAATTTCATGCGCAAGCTGATCCTTGTCGACGGATGAAAGCACGATCACCTTCAAATCATCCAACGACGCGTCTGCACGGATTGTCCGCAAGACTTCAAGCCCGTCCATCTTTGGCATGTGGTAGTCCAAAACCACCAATTCGAATGGCTCACCCTGCAATGTCTGCTTACGAATTTTCTCCAACGCATCGGCGCCATTATCCACCAGCGTTCGCCGCGCGCCCATTGACGCAAATTGTTCATCCAGAATGGTCCGGTTTGTTGCATTGTCATCGACAATCAAAACACCCGCCCCGTTCAGTCCTTCCAAAGAAATCTCTTCAGTCTCACTTAGTTGATCTATCGGCAACGCCAAGCGTACCGTGAATATGGATCCTTTGCCCATGGTCGAGGAGGCCTCGATGGTTCCGCCCATTGCTTCAACCAACCCCTTACAGATCGAAAGCCCGAGCCCCGTCCCGCCAAATTTCCGGGTTGTCGTGCCTTCCGCCTGCGAAAACGCTTCAAAAATCCGGCCTAACTTGTCCGCGGGTATGCCGATGCCGGTATCGCTGATTTTGAACTCTAGGTTGGAAATGCCATCTTCATTTCTGGCATCCACTTCAACAAACACGCTGCCTTCTAGGGTAAATTTGATCGCATTACCGATAATGTTCGTCAAAACCTGGCGCAATCGACCAATGTCCCCCACGACACATTGCGGCGCGCTTGGGCATACGCGGACTAAAAGTTCCACCCCACGTTTTCGTGCTGCAACCCCTAAAAGGGTGGCAACGTCGTCCACCACGCCCTGCAAATGAAACGGTGCGGCGTCAAGTTCCAGTTTGGCCGCTTCAATCTTGGAGAAATCGAGAATATCATTGATGATCGTCAGCAATGCCGATCCCGAGCTGTGAATGGTCTCGGCAAAGAGTTGTTGCTTGTCTTGAAGAGGTGTTTGCAACAACAGTTCAGTCATCCCCAACACACCATTCATCGGGGTACGAATTTCATGACTCATATTCGCAAGAAATTCTGACTTTGCTTTGTTTGCCGTTTCCGCCTCAGCTTGCTTATCGAGTGCATCGCGCCGCGCCATTTCTAAATGATCGGTGAGTTGTTTGGAGGCTTTTACAACCGTTACAAGATGTCCGACATAGAGAGTGATTGCGATAATTACCGAAAAAGCTGTCCCGCGACCTGACTCTGCGCCAGTGATTAATGAGTGGATCGGCAATCCATAGAGAAACGCAATATGGGGCACGGTAGAAAACGCAAGGGCGCGTATTTCATGCCGCATGTGGATAGCGGCATGAAGGAGCGCACCAGCGATCCACAAGATTGCGATAATCTTGTCTGCATCGGCACCGAAAAACCATAAGAAGCCGCCGATCAGGGAGTAAAAGACCGACGCCTGAAAAACACCCAGATATGCGAGAAATTTTGCCCTTGGGCCAAGTTTTTCGTTCTTATCGCGGATAATCGGATGCCATGACCAGCGGTCTAGCAGCTGGCTCATAACGACCAAACTGGCGCAAATAGCTGCAGCAGTGCCGCCAGCGGAAAATAACAGCATTAACCCGCCGACCACGGCGATTGAAAGGCGCGCGGGTAGCTGTTTTCGCCGTTCTAGGCCGATGCGACGAAGCACATCAAAATTATCTTGAGCTTTGCCTGCGGCCAAGCCTCGCTCCCGTCAAATCGTTCCACCAAAACAATAGAAGGTGAAACGTTAACAGGTGAAAGTTAATCGCATCTCAGATTTCTACTTAGCAAACGAGTCAAAATTTTTACGAACTGGAAACGTCAGTTTTTGGAAAGTTCCAACTCGCCAATTGGGTAAGCCGGAGGCGCGAGATCGACGGTGGGCCGCATTATAGAATGCCCGTCAGATCATCGCGCCCCCTCCCCCGACCGCCTCTCCCCCAAGGGAGACGGCTCGGCACAAAACACTGCATGCCACGGTTTTAGAAAAACCATTCCCGCAGTGCCTATCTCTCTAAAAACCGGTGCTTTTCTCATGGGACTTCCTTATCCCATTTGCCAGCGCGGCGCTTACCAGCCTCAATCATCGCAGCCATGTATTGGGGGTCGAACACAAGACTTTCGTTCCGTTTGACGCCAACCTCTTTTGGATCGAAGACAGCGAACCTTACCGTATGCTCGCTGTCCGCCTGGTGAAGCACCGACTGGATAGAAAACCGGTAGACCTGGTCAACAAGGATCGTTCGTGCACGACCGACAATTTTTAGGATATCATATTTTTCGGGCCGGTGGGTCCGAACGCCTAAATCACCATTGCGAATCACGTCCGTCCGCACCGTAGCGCCTTCTATTGCTGCAACGGCATTCATCCCCCGGATGCCGTCTGCCAGCGCTTTTGCCTGTTTAATTTCATCATCAACAAAGACGCCGAACCGCAAACCTGCGTCCACAAACAGACTTCCATCAATAAGCACTGGCGGCGTGCCAATCGGTTCGGAAGACGCTGCAACCATCACACGGATAAAACAATGGTGCGCCGTATCGTCCCCGCCAGCGTGACGACGGGCAAGGTCCAGCATGTCAACCGAAACCGCTTCCCCCGTATCCCAGTTGAGCAATGCCATGTTTAATTGGCGATGCGCTGGTGCCTTTGCGAGTTCACGCAGCGTTGAATCCGTAACGAGATGTCCAATACGCCGCCTTAGCGGCTCCAACGTACCCAAATATCCCCGGCGGACTGCAGATAAAGGGCCCTTACTATTGTAAAGAGTACCTTCGCTCGTGATTGAGTAGCCGAAAACCAGGTCATCCAGATTATCAAATGTCGCATTTGGGTCTGATGCGGCAGGCGGAAAGTCATTTTCCTGAGCAAGTTCCCGATCCGACGGGCGCTTAGCCTTTCCGAGAAAAGCGAAAGGGGCCTGCAGCGCACCGGTACTGACGCCTGTCACAACGTCATATTCCCGAAACGCCTGAAGCCCATGCAAGAAACCGGCACCAAAAGCACCGTATTGGCCCCCGCCACTTAAGACCAAACGATTAATCAGCGGCCCCACGGAGTCATCGTCAGCGTCATCCACACCCTTATAGATGTCGACTTGTCCAAGCCGCTCCTTAGCTCTTTTTTCTGCGATATCGAAGAGTTCACCCAATGAGTCGTCTAACAAGGCTTCGGGCAAGGCTTCGGGCAAGGCTTCGGGGCCTGAAGCCAACGCAGTGGCGTCTTTTTCAAAAAAACCAGAGTTGTAAGATTTAATTCCTTGCGGGCCCGCCCCTATCGACAATTCCAAACTTCGAGTTTTGAGATCACAAAGACTAGCGGCAATAGATTGCGGACGCTTGACGGCACAGCCACCTGCAAAAATAATCAGACCAGATATTAAAAAAAACA
>SHAI01000155.1 GCA_004213235.1 Parvularculaceae bacterium | reverse complement strand
GTGGTGAGCCAGGTGCGTGTCATTGGTCTCTTCCTTTCAGGGTCGCCAACCAGCGATCGACTTGTGCGAGAACATTTTTAGGCGCTGCGCCACCATAACTGGTCCGAGAGGCAACCGATGCATCGACGCTTAGAAAATTGAAAACGTCATTGGTGATCTGGGGTTCAACAGACTGCATCTCCTCAAGGGTCAGCGCGTCCAGCGCAAGGTTCTTTTCTTCGGCGATGGCAACGATTGCGCCGGAAACATGATGGGCGCGCCTGAATGGCAGGCCCAATACCCGCACGAGCCAGTCTGCCAGATCCGTGGCCGTTGAGTAACCGTTTCCTGCCGCTTCGCGCATGGCGTCAGCGTTGATCGTTAAATCCTTGATCATGCCCGTCATTGCCGCGAGTACGAGTTCCAGCGCATCGAAGACCGCAAATGTTGCTGCCTTATCCTCTTGCATGTCCTTGGAATAGGCCAGCGGCAAGCCTTTCATGACCACTAACAGGGTCTGATGCCCTGCATTGATGCGCCCGACCATGGCGCGGGCAAGCTCCGCCGCGTCAGGATTGCGTTTTTGTGGCATGATTGAGGATCCGGTGGAGAAGGCGTCCGACAAGGCGGCAAACCCGAAATGGGGCGATGTCCAAAGAACGATCTCTTCTGCAAGGCGCGAGCAGGTCACCGCCGTCAGGCTTGCCGTGCCCGTTGCCTCTAACGCGAAATCCCGCGCTGAAACACTGTCGAGTGAGTTTGCCGTCGGCCGGTCAAAGCCAAGGGCATGAGCGGTCATCTCCCGATCGATGGGGAAGCTCGTTCCGGCGAGGGCTGCTGCGCCCAGCGGACATTCATTCATACGTGCAGCGGCATCCAGGAAACGACCGCGATCGCGTTCCAACATTTCAACATAGGCGAGACAGTGATGGCCAAATGTCACTGGCTGGGCGGTTTGTAGGTGGGTGTATCCCGGCATCACCGTGCCAGCGTGTTTTGCTGCAAGCTGTACCAGGGCGTTCTGGAGCGCGCTGATTGCCTCGGCGGCCCCGTTTGCAGCGCTGCGCACCCACAAGCGGAAATCGGTGGCGACTTGATCATTGCGCGATCGTGCCGTGTGTAAACGTTCACCCGGTGCGCCGATAAGCGCGATCAGGCGCGCTTCTATATTCATGTGAATGTCTTCAAGTGCCGTGGAGAAAGGAAATGTACCAGCTTCAATCTCCGCGGCAATTTGCCCTAAGCCATCGTGGATTTTCGCGACTTCATCGGCGGACAAAACGCCAATACGCGCCAACATTGTAGAATGGGCAAGGGATCCGGCGATATCCTCCCGCCAGAGGCGTTTGTCGACATCGATTGACGCATTGATTGCTTCCATAATGGCCGATGGGCCATCTTGAAAGCGTCCCCCCCAGATCTGGTTTTTTCCTGCATCGTCATTATTTTCAGAAGCGTCATGCTTTTCAGACATCAAGGATAAACTCTCATCAGATGAACGGTTCGCTCATTCATATATTAACCCGCCCGCGGATGATGCTCATGATTTGGGGCGGAATCGGTGCGTTATTTCTCATTTACGTGATGGCAAGCGCCGCCGTCCAGTCCGCCAACCGTCCGGGGGCCAACGGCCCAGCCTATGCGGTTGGCGCAAAACCGGTGCGCGATCCCGAACTCCTCATCGGTGACATGGCGAAGTTCTCTTATGCCTTCTCGCCCCGACGGGCACCGGCAACGCAATTTAATGATGATGCCGAGGGTTCGCCGGTGCGGCTGACGGATTTCTCAGGAAAGGCGATTCTGGTGAACTTTTGGGCGACCTGGTGCGCGCCGTGTCGAAAGGAATTACCCTCGCTCGACGCACTTCAACAGCGTCTTGGCGGGGAACAATTCGAAGTTGTTCTGGTTGCGGCTGATCCCAAAGGGCGCACCGCGGCGCAGGCTATGTTGACCAAGCTCGGGGTAAGTGCGCCGACGGCCCTGATGGACGAAAAACTTGCTCTGGCCAGTGCAGTCGGCGGGGCAGCTGCATTGCCGCTGACCGTGATTTACGATGCATCGGGAAATGAGGTAGGGCGCCTTTTAGGTGAGGCAGACTGGGCCTCCGATGAAGCAATCGCCATTGTAAACCGGGTGATTGGACCCGAGAATGAAAGTGTTTTAATGCCGTGATTAAAGCGGGCGGTTCATGTTAGAACACGCCCGATATCGACGGCGGAAGCGCCCTTTTGAGAGTTAAAGAAATTCCGGTTTCCCCCTGAAGGAGTTTGAACATGATTACTGGTCTGCCTGACTTTAAAAAAACGATGCTAATCGGTGCAGCGGCGCTGGCCCTTGGTACTGGACTGGCGGCATGTGGTGCCGGCGGTGATGGTGCACGTGCCGGAGAGGCCGCGCCGACCAGCGCGGATGCGGCGTCTATTTCTGCGCCGTCGCCATTTGACGAGACTTTCCGCATCAAAAAGGCCGAAGAGATCGATCTGGATCGCCTTTTTGCCCTTTTCCCGGAGGCGGCTCGGCCGACCTATGATGCGGTATCTTTTGACAAAAAAATCGGGGCAACCGTCGCGACCGGCTTAAAGGTTTCAAAAATCCCAGCTGGGGATACCGAAGATTTCGGTGGGCTCACGGTAGAGCGCGCCGAATTCTTTGGCTTGAACCTTGAGGCGCTTGAGTCGGCGGCGAATATTGACGGCGCGAAAACATCGGCCGAGGGCGAACATGTTCGCTTTTTTGATAAGGTGCGTTTGTATGGCGTGAAAGCCGACAATCTTGGCGACAATAGCAAACTATCTATCGGTGGGCTGGAACTCGATCAGGTGCATGCACAGGCGGGTTTTCTGGATGCCGATGACGAAGACAGAGATTTTTCGCAGTTAAGCCTTGGTGGGATCTATTTCAAAGACCTGGCGGTAGCCGAAATGGGCGACGAACTGGGAGGTGTAATGACCTTCCGGACGCCAGATTTCCGTGTGGTCGGCCTTGGGGAGGGTAAGCTCGATGCGATACTCTTCAAAGATCTGGAGTACGACGTTACCCAGAATGAAGATGCTGTGAATATCATCGGTGATATGTTTGGGGGGGCTATCGGTGGTTTATTGGACAGTCCGATCGGCCAGATGGTCTCGCCGACAGAAGAACGTACTACCATCGGCTCGTTCGAGTGGCGCGGTATCGATTATAAAGGTCTGTTAGCTTACCGCGACAGCGATGTAGCGCCACCCACCAGCGCGCGTGACTTGATCAATCTTGGAAACATCAAAGTCACAGACGCTGTGAGTTTCGTTAATGGCAAGAAGTTTTCAAGTGCGCCCTTATCAGAGCTGTCGCACATGGAATTTGTTTGGTTGGCCCCGTCGAAAATTCGTGGTCAGACGAAAAATGCCGAATATGACTTTACAGTTTTTGCCGACACTGGCGATGAGGACATCCTAAGCTCCATGAAGGAATTAGGCCTGGATAAGGTCGTAGCGAATTCAAGTTTTTCTTATGATTGGGACCCAGAGACAGGCGAAGCATCGCTCGTTACGGATGGCAATGCGTCTGAGCTCATGCAGTTTGCGTTGAAATTTGATTTGGCAGGGCTGAGCCTTGGTAGTCTGGACGCTGATGCAGCTGAAGAGGGGCCGGTCGGGCTTTTTGCGCAAACAAAATTCGCCGGCTTGAACATGTCGATTCAAGATGAGAAATTCCTCGATGTGGCCTTTACGCTGGCAACGCTGGAGTCGGACCAAAATGCAGAAGAAGTACGTAGTTTCTTGCCAGCATTAATACGCGTTGCCAGCATGCAATATGCTTTTTCAAACAGTGCAGTTGCCGATAGCATTAATCAGCTAGCTGATTTTGTTGAAGGAGGTGGCGGACTGACGATCGAGGTCGCACCTGAAGCGCCGTTAACATTGAATGACTTCGATATCGACGATCCCGCCGATTTGGTGGACGTGTTAGGTATTGATGTAACCCATACGGAGTAATGGGTTAAAACGTACGACGTACAATCACGGATCCGGCTGAATAGCCGGCTCCGAAGCCGGAAATCACGCCCAGGTCACCGATTGCGCAGTCGGCACGATGTTGGTGAAAGGCGATGATTGATCCGGCCGATGACGTGTTTGCATATTCATCAAGGACGACCGGTGCTTCCTGAGGCGTTGCATCCCTGCCAAGGACCTTGCGGGCGATAAATTCGTTCATGGAAAGATTGGCCTGGTGCAACCACATCCGCTTCAGGGAGGCCGGGGCGATTGCCATGTCGTTGAGGTGCTCAGTAATCAAATTGCTGACCCAGGGAACGACGTCTTTGAAGACCTTGCGGCCTTCCTGGATGAAAAGTTTATCCGTTGTCGGAGAAGATTGGGCGTCAGCTGCTTCCCCCGTGGGCCGTTCAGTGTGGTTCAAAAAGCCGAAATTGTTGCGAATGTTGTTTGAATACATTGTTTTCAGACGGGTGCCGAGAATGTCCCAGGCCTCGCCGCGCGGTGCTTCATCGGTCCGCTCCAAAATAACCGCAGTTGCAACATCGCCAAAAATAAAATGGGAGTCGCGATTGCGGAAATTCAAATGCGCGGTGCAGATTTCCGGATTTACCATGAGGATGCGGCATGATCCGGCGCGGATCAATCCAAGCGCCGTTTCAATGCCAAAAGCGGCTGATGCGCAGGCGACATTCATGTCGAAGGCAAAGCCATTATCAATACCAAGGGCTGCCTGAATTTCGACGGCAATCGCCGGATAGGCGCGTTGCAGATTTGATGCTGCGCAGATCACCCCATCAATATCCTGAGGCGTTAAATCGGCGGCTTTTAGCGCATCGCGTGCCGCACTGACAGCCATTTCGGCCAGGATCGAAATCTCATCATCCGGCCGCGCTGGCAGATAGGGGGCCATTCTCTCAATGTCGAGTATGCCCGTCTTATCCATGACATAGCGCGATTTGATGCCCGACGCTTTTTCAACGAAGTCGGCTGATGACGGTTGAAGGGGTTCAACGTCGCCGGCCTCGATGGCGGGGGCATTGTCAGCATTCCACTTTGCCACGAAGCCATTATACGCTTCAACAAGTTCCTCATTGGTGATTTTATTCGGTGGTGTGAAAAGCCCCGTACCCGCGATGCGAACGTCTGGTGTTGCGGATGCAGCATGCTGATTTGTGGACATAGAACGCGTCAGTCTTTCAAGCTTGATAGGAACTTCAATTTCCCGTCAACCTGCGCCTATTGCGGGGTCATTTCAAGCTGGCTTTGTCATGGGCACAAAAACCTTATAGCTTTTGCACTTCCCGGTGGCGCGGGCAGTTAACCTCGTGGTCATTGACCATGCCAACCGCCTGCATGAAGGCGTAGACGATCACCGGCCCACAGAATTTGAAACCAAGGTGTTTGAGTTCTTTGGAGAGGGCTTCACTTTGTGCTGACTGTGTCGGCGCATCGCGATAGTTCTTCCAGTGATTGACGATCGGCGATCCATCGACAAAATCCCAAAGGAGGCCGGAAAAGCCGTCATCTCTTGCCGCCATTACATCGAGATAGGCTTTGGCATTGCCAATGGTCGCGTCAATTTTGGTCTTGGAACGAATTATTCCGGCGTTGCCCATTAGTTTGTCAATTTTCTTTGGTGAATAGCGGGCGATTTTCTCAGGGTCGAAACCGTCAAACGCTTTGCGAAAATTGTCCCGCTTATAAAGGATCGTGCGCCAGGAAAGGCCGGCCTGAAAGCCATCGAGGGTGAGCTTCTCAAACAGGGCCCGATCGTCGCGTTCAGGAACGCCCCATTCTTCATTATGATATTTGCGATAAACGTCGTCGCCGGCAGGGGCCCATGCGCAGTGAATTTGGGTCATGAAAGATATAAGGGGAGTTTGGTGGTGACCCGATGATCCCCGACCATGACATTACCGTCTGCTTTTTCCAGCCGATCGATCCGTACAAGGCCGAGAGCTGATCCCGGGACGCTC
>SHAI01000154.1 GCA_004213235.1 Parvularculaceae bacterium | reverse complement strand
GGTGCCACTCAGCCCTCGGCTGGAAAAGTCCCTTGGCCTTCGAAAGAAAGGTCGCTTAAGTGAGAAACCGGAGCGGCATCAAACCGTGACAGGTCCACATCCATTCTGTGAAAGAGAGTCTCCTCAAATAAGGCAACACAAGGGTTTCAGTCAAAGCGTGCAACGCGTGTGAAACTCATAAGTTATTGATTTAAATAACTATTAAGATATTCTTATTCCCACTCGATAGTGCCTGGCGGCTTTGATGTAATATCGTAGACGACACGATTTACACCGCGTACCTCATTTATGATTCGCGTTGCGCAACGGCCCAGAAATTCATGTGGGTAGGGATAATAATCGGCCGTCATACCGTCAGTTGAGGTCACCGCGCGCAGGGCCAGGACATTATCATAGGTACGCTCATCGCCCATGACACCTACCGTTCGTACCGGGAGCAGTACGGCAAAAGCCTGCCAGATCTCATCATAAAGGCCGGCATTGCGAATTTCCTCCAAATAGATGGCATCCGCCTTGCGCAAAATGTCAGCGCGCTCTTTTGTCACCTCGCCGGGGATGCGGATCGCCAGTCCCGGCCCGGGAAATGGGTGCCGCCCGACAAAATGCGGCGGCAATCCGAGTTCACGGCCAAGGGCACGCACTTCATCCTTGAAAAGCTCACGCAAAGGCTCAACAAGTTTCAGGTTCATTCGTTCCGGCAAGCCGCCAACATTATGGTGCGACTTGATCGTCACCGATGGCCCACCATCAAAGGAAACGCTTTCAATTACATCCGGATAGAGCGTTCCCTGGGCCAAGTAAGTTGCGTTTTCGATTTTTTTCGCTTCTGCTTCAAAGACATCGATAAAGGTCGCGCCGATGATTTTACGTTTGCGCTCCGGATCATCTACGCCTTTGAGTTTGGACAAAAACAGATCTTCCGCCGCCACATGAACAAGTGGGATATTATAATTATCCCTAAACAGACGAACAACCTCTTCGCCCTCGCCGGCGCGCATCAGCCCTGTATCAACGAACACGCAGGTAAGCTGCGCGCCAATCGCTTCGTGGATCAAGACCGCGGCAACTGATGAGTCCACACCGCCAGACAGCCCGCAAATCACACGCGCATCGCCCACTTTTTCCCGGATGGCCGCGATCGACGTCTCGCGGAACGCAGCCATCGTCCACTCGCCATTAAGCCCCGCAATATTCCGCACAAAGTTCTTTAACAGCTTTGAGCCGTCTGGCGTATGCACCACTTCTGGATGGAACTGGACCGCATAAATTTGTCGTTCCTCGTCGGCGATCGCGGCAAATGGCGCACCTTGCGAAACAGCGAGAACGTCGAAGCCTGACGGGAGCGCGTTCACGCGATCACCATGGCTCATCCATACAGTATGGGACTCGCCTTCGCGCCAGACGCCATCAAATAACGGGCTTGCCTTTTGGATCTCAATTTCCGCGCGGCCAAATTCTTTATGGTCAGCGTTTTCAACCTCGCCGCCCAGCTGCTCACAGATCAGCTGCTCGCCATAGCAGATGCCGAGAATCGGGACACCGCGTTCAAAAACCTCCTGCGCCGCTCGCGGGCTCCTCGCGGTGTTCACGCTCGCCGGACCGCCGGAAAGAATGATCGCGCGCGGGGCGAAATCGTCCAAAAACTTCGCATCGACCCGGTTGAAGGGGTGAATTTCGCAATAAACGCCAGCTTCGCGCAGGCGCCGCGCAATCAGCTGGGTGACCTGGCTACCGAAATCAATGACCAGGACACGTTCGTCATGAAGGGTGTCGTCGGGGTTTGAGAGATGTTCCATAGACGGCCTTTAGCGAAGAAGATGAAAGGTGCCAAGCCCGCCGTTAAATATCACCGCGCCGATTCAGCACGGCGATAAAAAATCCATCCGCGCGATATTCATGTGGCGCAATCCGAACTGCGCCCGTGGGCAGGGTCATGGCAGACAAATGCTCCCGCGCATCGTCATGAAAAGCGCCAGACGCCGTCATATTCTCCAGCGCGCCGACTTGATGAAACGCAGCATGGGCCGCGCAAAATCTGTCAATCGCCTGTTGATTTTCTTCATCAAAAACCGAGCACGTGACATAGACAAGCTGGCCACCGGGTTTGACGTATTGTGCAGCGCTAGCCAGGACCTGTTCCTGGTCGCCCATCCGCCGCGCAAGCTGCGCCTGCGATAATCGCCATTTCGCGTCGGGGTGACGCCGCCACGTGCCCGAGCCGGTGCATGGCGCGTCAACGAAGACCACATCCATACGTTCCTGGAGGTCCGCCAAGCCCTCACCGCCCATGGGTGAGCGGATTTGGAGGTTACGAACCCCTGCCCTGCGCGCACGCTCAAACAAGGGTGCCAACCGATGGGCATCACTGTCATAGGCGTACAGCTGGCCCGTGTTCCCCATCATTGCGGCAAGCGCGAGGGTTTTACCGCCCCCGCCCGCGCAATAGTCGAATACCTGCAGGCCTTTGATATTCCCCGCCGCTGCCGCTGCCATCTGGCTGGCGAGGTCCTGGACTTCAACCCATCCCTTGTTGAATGCTGGTGTTGATGTCACCGCTGGCGCACGAAGCGAAGCATCAGGCGCTGCGATCCGCAATGCACCCTTTAAAAATGGCGCTGGCCTCGCAGCGACAGCGGACAACGCCGCACAGGCTTTTTCGGAATCTGCTTTCAAGCTGTTAACACGCAGATCAATATCTGCACGGGACGCAAGCGCCAAGCCCGCTGCAACGGCATTATTGCCAAATGCACACTGGAACAATGGCGCACACCACACGGGAATATCCGCACGCACATCATCGGCAGCACGCGACCAGAGGGGATGATCATTCACCCCGGTATCATGCGCTAGAAGAGCGCACTCAGTTTCCGATAACGCACCTGGCCCATGCTGATCGCCAGCCCCGACGGCCAGCTCTTGAGTGTCAACACGCCATAAGAAACGCAATGCTGAAAGCACCCGCGCCCTCGACGTATCACTGTCTGCGACCCAGGCAAGGGACGCATATCGGCGCAGAACGTCCAGACATAGCCCGGATATCCAGGCACGATCCTTCGCACCAGCAAAACGATTGTCCCGCGCCCAGTCGTTGATGGTGATCTTGAGGGGACGCCGGCGCGCCTGAAAATCGTCCAGGATTTCAATTGCCGCCGTGATTTTACCCCCAAGTCGCATCGCTGTTTCCCGCCAAAAGCTGGAGATATGCCGCACGGCGCTTACACGGGCAAGCAATTGCAGACAAAAAGAACCGAATACACTTTTCAAAAAATAACAGCACAGCAACGAAAAAGGGCGGCTATGAAAACCGCCCTTTCGTCACTCGGTTATTTCGTGGGCCCTAAAAATCTTGCCACTCCTCAACATCATCCGCACGGCCGCCTGCGGCTGCTCGCTTCGCCGGCTTGAACGACTGCGCAATGCGTGACTGCTGTTGGCGTACTCCTGACTTCCCGCCTGCAGAAGACTCACTGGCACTGCCTGTCTCGAATGCCGCCATCAGCTCAATCAGTCGGTTCGCTTCATCTGTCAGCGAATGAGAAGCCGCGGTTGTTTCCTCTACCATAGCCGCATTTTGCTGTGTGACCTGGTCCATCTGATTTACCGCAACGTTGATCTCAGCGATCCCCGTCGATTGTTCCTTTGCGGAAGATGCAATCTCACCGACACGCGAGGAAATATCAGCAACCGACTCAACGATCTCTTCTAGCGCCTGACCCGCGCGACCGACAAGGCCAACACCGCGCTCGACCTGATCCGTACTGGAAGAGATAAGATCCTTGATCTCTTTTGCTGCTTCAGATGAACGTTGCGCCAGGGCGCGAACCTCTGAGGCAACAACAGCAAACCCGCGTCCAGCATCACCAGCCCTTGCAGCTTCAACACCCGCGTTCAGGGCCAGGAGATTGGTCTGGAAAGCGATGTCGTCAATCACACCAATGATCTGCGAAATCTGCTTGGACGAGCTTTCAATCTCACCCATGGAGGAAACCGCATCACGAACAATCTCACCGCTGTTTTCAGCGTTGGAGCGCGCTTCACGGACGATGGCATCTGCCTTCTCGGCACCCTCAGCAGCCGCGCGAACGCTCGCTGTTAATTGCTCAAGAGAAGCTGCCGTTTCTTCCAGGGTCGCCGCCTGACCTTCCGTCCGCCGCGACAGGTCATCAGCTGCCTGACTGATTTCCCCAGCACCATTTTGAATGCCGTTCGCGTTATCCACAACATCACTCATCGCGTGGCGAAGCTTGGTCATTGCCGCATTAAAGTCGGCTCGAATGCCTTCGAAGGTTGTTGCGAATTCCGCTTGAATGGTTGCGGTCAGATCGCCGGATGACAAGCTCCGCAGTCCGGATGCAAGATATTCGATAACATGTTGAACTTCTTGCTCACGAGTCTCACGGTCTGCTTCCATACGTCTGCGTTCCGTGTACGATGCAGTGATATCCGTGAAAATCTCAAGGACTTTATAGACACTGCCGTCTGGCCCGACAAGTGGATTATAAGTAGCCTCGATCCAGATGTCATTGCCCGATTTTGCCTTCATACGGAACTTTCCGGTGGACGTTTCACCCTGGTTAAGTTTCCGCCAGAATTCACTATAATCCTGACCGTCCAAATCTTCAGAGGGTACGAGCATACGGTGGTGACGCCCGACAAGTTCGTTCAACTGGTAACCGGTGATATCAATGAAGTTTTGGTTCGCAGTTTGAATGGTCCCGTCAGCGCGAAACTCAACCACAGCCTGGGTCCGGTCAATCGCGTCGAGAACAGCGGAATTACGAAGTTTTTCGGAGATTTGCTCCCAGGAAAGGATGCAACCAACATGATTACCTTCGCGATCCGTCACGCTTGAGACAACCATTTCAAAGTGCAGATCGCCCAATGAAATTTTTGTCTTGTATGGCAAACGACTTGGATCAGAAATAATGCCGCGCTGATGGCTTGGGTTTTTATGGAACGGGTCAAAGCTATTCCCAACCAGATCATCTGGATTGAACCCAGGAAAGTTCTCCTGGAACGTATCCATATTTTCCCGGAAGAGCTGCATGGTCGCGTCGTTGATATATTTGATGCGCCCATCAATATCGACCATGATCATGGCGGACGGCGTGTTATCGAACGCCTGCCCCTTATACATCGCGACTTCATTGGTTTCCACACCGGCACTTAGTTCGTCACGGAACTGACGAAGGGTACGCGCCATTTCACCAATCTCGTCCTTGCGCTTGATCGCTGGTATTTTGACGTCAAACCGGCCACCGCCAATACGCGTCATCGCGCCATTAAGGTGGGCCATTGGCTTGGAAACGCTGGTGGAGGCTAAAAATGCGATACCAAGAGCGAGGCAAACTGAGACAGCCCCGATAATCAGCTGTGTCACAGTACTTGTCGCTGCGGCGCTGGACACCGCCATTGCCTCTCTTTCGAGCGAGCGACCCAGGGTAAGCTCTACTTCACGCAGGCCATCAATGCGCGCAGTCGATGCGTTAAACCAGTCTGGGCCGGTAATCTGCGTCGGTTCGCCAGCCAAAGCCAGCTGCCGCGCTTCAACCCGCATCTGTTCAACACGTGAGCTTGCACCGCCATAGGCAGCGGATTTGATTGCGTTTTTGTCTTCCTCAGAAGCAAATGAAATCGCTTTAACAAAAAGCGCGTTCTGAGCACCGCTCAGTGAAACGAAGTTTTCGAAAATCTTTGGTTGGAATTTACCTGCGGAGAAACCATTGGCGCCCATCGCACGCTCTTGTCCCGCTTTTTCCTTTGCTGCCGATAACGCAAACAATGCCTGTGCACTTGAAACAACTTTTGGAGACGAAGCCGCTTTAAGTTGCAATTCAGAGAAAGAGGACAAGCCAGCGATTGATTGAGTGTAGGCCCCGGCAGCATCGGCAACGGAAATGCCCAATACGTCGACTGAAGAGCGAACCTGGTCAATCCTGCTCA
>SHAI01000153.1 GCA_004213235.1 Parvularculaceae bacterium | reverse complement strand
CCTTTGTTGCTGGTTTGTCGATGACGTTACCGCCGATGGACACAAGGCCTGCCCGAATAGCGGCTTGCGCCCGCGCGCGGCTCGGGAAAGCGCCGATTTCAACCAAATGGGAATCTAGTCGTGGCATCGCCCTCTCATGTGGCCGCGCGCCGACACGCCGGGCCGGCAATGATAATCGCGATGACAATGATCATCGCTGATGCTATAAATCCTGCGCCCGGAAAATATATACCAACTTCATCGGTATACGCAGAAAATAATTGGGTCATCAAGATCGGCCCAACAATCGCGGAGAGACTGAATAAACTCGCCACAGCCCCCTGGAGCTCGCCCTGGGCGTCTGCCGGCGTGCGCGCGGTCATCATCGCCTGGATTGCGGGGAAGGCAAAACCGCTAAACGCACCTAATACGATCATGGCATAAATCATGGGGCCAGACGACGCAAACCCGAGCCCGAGATAAACGCCGACCCCGACGATGAAACTGAACATCGCCGCACGGGGCTCACCCACCCGGGCAATGAACGGACCGGTCAGCCCACCTTGCACAATGGCAAGAAGTAATCCGTATAGCCCTGCCGAAGTTCCGATCCAGAATGGCGTCCAGTCGGCAACGGCAATGGTGTAAAACGACCAGATACTGTTGTACGACTGACTTGCTAGCTGGACGCAAAAGAGCACCGCCAAAAACAACGGCACAAGGGGATAGTGCCGCATGGCAAGAAGTCCACCAATGGGGTTTGCGCGCGCAAGGGTGAACCTGCGTCGCTTTTCCGGCGGCAGCGTTTCCTTAAAGGCAATGGCACCATAGATCGTGGTCAGCAGCGTTAGTACGCCAGCGACAATAAAAGGCGCGCGTACGGCATATTCCCCGATGAGGCCACCAATTACCGGCCCAAAAACAAAGCCCAAACCCACCGCCGCGCCGGTCAGACCGAAGTGGCGCGCGCGTTCCCCCTCACTGGAAATATCGACAATAGCCGCATTGGCTGCCGCGAAAGTGGCACCGCAAACCCCGGAAACAGCGCGGGCAATGAACAACCAGAATATCGACGGCGCAAACGCCATCAGGAAATAATCCGCACTATACCCTGCAAGGGCCAGGAGTAAGATTGGCCGGCGGCCAAAGCGATCGGACAACCCGCCCAAAATAGGCGCACAGACAAACTGCATCGCCGCAAAGGTGAAGAGAAGATAGCCCGAAATAGAGGCCGCATCACTATTTGCAAGCCCGCCAAAACCTTTGATTAGATCCGGCAATACCGGCAAAATGAGCCCCACACCCATGGCATCGAAGAACAGTACCAGGAGGATAAATGGTAATGTTTTCGCACCGCGGGCGCGGTTTTCATCATCAGCCACGGGCGCCCTATCCGTCCATTTTCAGGGCATTAATGAACGCTTCCTGCGGGATTTCAACGCGCCCGAACTGACGCATCTTCTTTTTACCCTCTTTTTGTTTTTCAAGAAGCTTGCGCTTACGCGTCGCATCACCGCCATAGCATTTCGCGGTTACGTCCTTGCGCAGCGCGGCAATTGTCTCGCGCGCGATAATTCGTCCACCGAGCGCTGCCTGAACCGGGATTTTGAACAGATGGCGCGGGATAAGTTCTTTCAACTTCTCACACATGGCCCGGCCGCGATACTCCGCCTTGTCGCGATGAACAATTACCGACAGGGCATCCACCGGCTCGTCATTCACGAGGATCTGCATTTTGACAAGATTATCTGTACGGTAATCAAGCATCTGATAATCAAAGCTGGCATAGCCCTTTGAAATTGACTTCAAGCGATCGTAAAAATCAAACACGACCTCATTAAGCGGTAATTCATAAACAAGCATGGCCCGCGCGCCAGCATAGGTCAGCTCAACCTGGATGCCGCGACGTTCCTCGCAAAGTTTCAATATAGACCCCAGATGTTCGTCCGGTGTCATAATGGTGGCTTTGATCCAAGGCTCATCAATATGGCTAACCTTGACCGGATCGGGCATATCGGCGGGATTATGGAGTTCTACCATCGCGCCATCCGTAGAGTGAATATGATAAACCACAGATGGCGCGGTCGTTATGAGGTCGATGTTAAATTCGCGTTCCAGACGCTCACGGATGATCTCCAGATGCAAAAGCCCCAGAAAACCACACCGGAAACCAAAGCCGAGCGCGGCAGATGTTTCCATTTCGAATTCAAAACTTGCATCATTCAGGCGTAACCGGCCCATGGCCTCGCGCAGATCTTCAAAATCAGCAGCGTCGACCGGGAAGATGCCACAAAAGACAACTGGCACCGATGGCTTGAACCCGGACAGTGCTTCGGCGGCCGGCCGACGCTCTTCGGTGATCGTGTCGCCAACCTTTGTGTCCGCTACCTGTTTGATCGACGCGGTGATATATCCGATCTCGCCCGGACCGAGGGACGCAACGGGCGTTTTCTTGGGCGTTGACACACCAACCTGATCAATGGTGTAGCTCGCCGCCGTGCCCATCATCCGTATTTTCTGGCCCTTTCTAAGCTCCCCATCAATCACCCGCACAAGCACCACAACACCCAGATAGGCATCATACCAACTATCGACGAGAAGTGCCTTTAATGGTGCATCCCGGTTTCCCCCTGGTGCGGGAAGGCGCTTGACGATCGCCTCTAACACCTCCGGCACGCCAAGACCGGTCTTGGCGGAAATTTCTACCGCATCAGACGCGTCAATGCCGATAACATCTTCAATCTGTGCGCGGACCCGGTCCGGCTCTGCTGCCGGCAGGTCAATTTTATTCAGCACAGGTACAAGCTCAAGATCGACATCAATCGCCTGATAGACATTGGCAAGGGTTTGCGCCTCGACCCCCTGGCTTGCGTCAACAACAAGCAATGCCCCCTCGCACGCCGACAGGGACCTTGATACTTCGTAAGAGAAATCAACGTGTCCGGGCGTATCGATGAGGTTGAGGATATATGTTTCACCGTCTTGCGCGGCATATTCCAGACGCACAGTGTTGGCCTTGATCGTGATACCGCGCTCGCGCTCAAGCTCCATGGAATCGAGCACCTGCTCTTTCATCTCGCGATCGCTCAACCCCCCGGTCACCTGGATCAACCGGTCAGCGAGAGTCGACTTGCCGTGGTCAATATGCGCAACGATGGAAAAATTACGAATGTGCTCTAGGGAAGTCATGTTTACTCATTCAGTCAGGCGCGCCCATCGCCAATCGGGGGTGCGCACGGTGTCAATTCTTCTTGCCGGCTGCGCCGTTGAACCTTGGTGTATATAGAAGGCGACAGCACAAAGAGAACCCGTTTTAAGGGCACTCACCGTCATCTAAGTCAAGCCAAATACCCAACGGCCAATCCAGATCGGCGCTCTGGACCTCCTCATGAGCCAGTTCGCAAATTAAACCAGACCAGCAATAAGCGTAATGTTATCGCGACGGGAAGAACATGGCGACACTACGGGCTTGCGACATTAACGACAGATCCAAGCCCCACACCGGCGAGCCAACGCGCCCACTGCCGTCAGCTGAATTTCTTGTATTTCAAGGGCCTCAACATCGACAACATGCCCATCAACGACAGGCCCCCAAAAGCGACTATCGCGAAAGAGACAAACGCCGAGCACCAATATCGCTAGGCGATTTTCAGATCTGCCGCGTCCAGTTCCGCCCGGATGGGGTCTTCGCCGTGCGCCATCACAATGCGCTCGAACTCATCGATAAAAAGCGAGCCGTCCGGCGTCTTTTGTACGTTCACAATCCGGCGGTCATGATCAGAGCGAACCCGGCGAACGAGCCCCAGGATCGACAACGCATCAAGTGCGCGGGACACCGCCGGCTTGGGAACGTTCAACTCCCGCGCAAGAGCACGCACGGTATGCGGGCCGGGCAGCAGATAAACCGTAAGCAAAATTGCCCACTGCCGCATGGATAAATCAGGGCCGTCCGTACGGACAGAATCCGCCATCACATCGCGCCAGCTGAGCAGAACCTCTGATTGTGTCATCGCCGTCTTGTCTTTCTCTAGTCCGTACAACCTTTACGATTGCAACCAGACCGGAACGTGCAACCGTTCGGCAAGCCACGGCAAGACAGCAAGACGGCAATTTTATTTCGTATATCGAACATTAATCGCATTGAATAATGCGCGAATCGCCTGCGCTTCGCCACCAAGTGGCCGACCGGGTGCACCCTTTGGCCGCCAGGCATAGATATCAAAATGGCCCCACACCCCCGCCTCTGGCGCAAAACGTTTTAGAAACAGTGCCGCCAGGATTGAGCCTGCGAACCCGCCGGACGGGGCATTGTTCATGTCCGCAATCGGTGATGACAGCATCTTGTCGTAAGCTGGCCACAAAGGCATGCGCCAGACGGGATCAAAAATTCGCTCAGCGGCACTTTCAAGCTCTGCGCAAAAACCTTCATCGTCACAATAAAACGGCGGCAAGTCGGGGCCGAGGGCAACTCTGGCCGCGCCGGTGAGGGTTGCCAGCGTGACCATGAGGTCGGGGGCTTCTTCACCGGCAAGGCTCATCGCATCGGCAAGGACCAGACGCCCTTCAGCGTCGGTATTGCCGATTTCCACCGTAAGCCCCTTGCGACTTTGAAGAACATCGCCCGGCCGGAAAGCCGCGCCCGATACAGCGTTTTCAACCGCCGGTATCAGCAATCGCAGCCGCACCGGCAGGTTCGCCTCTATGATCCAATGGGCCAGGGACAGGGCATTGGCCGCGCCGCCCATGTCCTTTTTCATCAACGCCATGCCAGCAGTTGGCTTCAGATTGAGCCCGCCGGAGTCAAAACAGACCCCCTTCCCGATCAGGGTAACTTTCGGATGGGCATCATCCCCCCAGCGCACATCAATCAGCCGCGGCGCAGACGCAGACGCGCGTCCAACGGCATGGATCATCGGGAAATTCTGGTCGAGCAGCGCCTCGCCCTCAATAACGCGCACGTCCGCTTCCGATCCCGCGAATAGATCACGTACCACTGCCTCCAGATTGTGGGGCAGCATATCCCCGGCGGGCGTGTTGACGAGATCACGCGCGAACATAATTGCCTGCGCCTCGCGCCGGACGGCATCAACATCTATCTTTTCATCGACGATCAGCCGCGCTGTCTTGGCCGGGCTATCGCGATAGCTATCAAAAACATAGCCGCCAAGAGCCCAGGCCAACGCATCTGTCTGCGCCTGTCCGCCAGAAGGTACAACAGAAGGTACCGGCAGGACATAATCCCCCTCCGGTAATGTCTCCGCAGCAGCGGCGAGCCAGAAAGGGTCATCCCCGGCACCCATGCCAGCGAGAACCCCGTCCTCATTTGCCAAAATCTCATATGCCGCGCCGGTGAAGCCGTTTCGCGCAGCAAGATCCTTCAGCGATGCAGGCACATCCCAATCCGCCATCGGCATGCCATCAGTGCTGTTTTCCAGACGTTTGACCGCAAAAACAGGCGTAGCAGCGTCTGCGCGCGCGCGGTCGTGAGTGATCAATGTGGGGATAGGTCGGATTGCGGGAGCCACTGAGCCTTATTCCTTTACATATTATAAATAATCAGCGTGCCAATGGCATACCAGAATGGCACGCCAAAATGACTTGAAGAAACACAGTTAAGCCTTTGTTGAGCAGATTAAGCAATCATAACCAATGAATTTCAAAACCCGAATGGCTTAGCTCATGTACCCATTACACTTAAATCTCCTGCAAGGGATGTTCAAAACCGCCAGCCTGCTCGGCCTTGGCGCTCTTGCGACTGGCTGTGGGTCATCGGGTAAAAACCTGGATGCGATCGGACAAGCGATTGATTACGAAGAGCACATCGGAGTTTACTCGCAGCCTTCACCCGACGCCGCCGATCTCGATCCGGTGGCGGCTGCTGCGTATTGGGGCACGAGATACGATCAAAACCCGAAAGACTGGAACGCTGCAGTGAATTATTCTGCGGCGTTAAGAAAAATCGGCTCAATCGAACAGGCCGTGCGCGTCATCACCGCCGCCGCC
>SHAI01000152.1 GCA_004213235.1 Parvularculaceae bacterium | reverse complement strand
CCCCTGCAATTTCGGCTTTCGTCTTGCGGTGGGGAGAGCTCGGGACCGCATGGGGGGTGAACCGGTCTGTTGCGCAGATCCATGCACTTTTGTTGATGTCAGACGATCCGGTAACCGCCGATTATGTTGCAAACGTCCTGTCGCTGGCGCGCTCGAATGTCTCAAATTCTCTGAAAGAGCTGATGACGTGGAAACTTATCGTCAAAGCGCCAATCTTCGGAGACAGGCGAGATCATTATGTGGTTGCCGGTGACGTTTGGGATATGTTTGAGGCGATTGTATCCATGCGCAAAGCCCGGGAATTGGATCCGGCCTCAGCTGCTTTGAGCGATGTGCTGACGTCGATCGAAAACGATGCTTCAATCGGATTGAAATCAAGACATCGCATAAGTGAACTTGGTAAGCTGATCAATAATTTCGACAGCACTTATGATCAAATTTCGAAAATGCCCCGGGCGCAATTAATTCAACTCGTTAACCTTGGTGCGCGCGTATCCGATCTATTAGGACCGTTTTTGAAAGGTAACGAGCAAATAGCCGAGTAGAAGATACGTATACAAAATAGGAAAATTCGGTGAGGAGAAGCCTTATGACAGAAAATAATCCTGCTTCTGCAAACAGCGTTCACACGGCCGTGCCGGAAAGTTCAAAAGAAGGGAACGCATCTGCCGCGGCAGTATCATTAGCCTATTTGGCGGCGGCCCCTCTTGTGATCGCGGCGGTGCTCGTCGCGTCAAAAACGAGTGACAGCGCACTGCTACTGACCTTTATGGGCATATATGGGGCGGCGTTGATCGTGTTCTTCGGCGGCGTGCGCTGGGGGGTGGCGGTTATGGCCGGGAACGGGCCAAGCTTCCGTAGTCTGATCGGTGCTGTATTGCCGCTTGTCGCGGCGTTGCCGTTATTCGCCTTGCAAAACCCGATTGTGCAATTCCCGGCGATTATGACAATTGTCGGCGTGGTTTTGGTGGACGATCTAATTGCGACCCGTCGTGGGTCGGGTGCGCCGGCCTGGTATCTTGGTGTGCGCCTGCCCCTTACGGCCTTGATCGAAGTGTCATTTCTTGTCGCGCTTGTTTCATTCGGTGCGTAAACCAGAAGGTCTGACGCGCATAGAGCATGTGCATATGCACTTCAAACTGGGCCTTGTAGATGTCTTTTGAGCTATGGCAGCTTCTCGTGCTTTGCCTCGCCGGTGTTGCGGCTGGCTGGGTAAATGTTCTGGCCGGCGGCGGATCGCTGCTCACGGTACCTTTCATGCTGTTTATGGGGGTGCCGGGGCCTGTGGCAAACGGCACCAACCGTGTCGCCATAATTGCTCAAAATATCACCGCGGTAACCGGTTTTTTCCGAAACGGTTTTTCTGACTTTCGACTGAGCGCCAGCCTTGCCGTGGTCGCCAGTATTGGCGCGTTCTTTGGAGCCCAAATCGGGGCGGAGCTTTCTGGTGTTTGGTTTGATCGCACGATCGCCGTCATTATCCTTGGGGTGATGATCATTATGGCAACGGACCGTGGGCAAGCGACGGACCAGCGTCCGGGAAAGCCGAAAAACCTGGTTTTGGGGCACGTGCTTTTCCTGGGGGCCGGGTTTTGGGGTGGATTCATTCAGATCGCCGTTGGCTTCATCATGATGCCAATATTATACCGTGTCATGGGGCTCGACCTTGTCCGCGTCAATATGCACAAAGTATTCATTGCCCTGATATTTTCGTTCGTTTCATTGCTCGTTTTTGCCAATAAGGTTGGCATCGCCTGGGAGCTGGGCGGGGCTCTGGCCATTGGGAATGCAATCGGTGGCTGGATTGGCGCGAATACAGCCGTTGCCAAAGGCGCGCCCTTTATCAAAAAGACGCTCTTTGTCGTGTTGGCGGCAATGGCGGTAAAACTGTTGTTTTTCTAAAAAGCGCCGATGCCCTGCGGCCTGCGAAAAAGCTTCGGGCCTGGAAAGCTGGGTCTTATAAAGAAGCGGTTTCTGGAAAGGAGGGGTTTCGGCAAAGAACGCTCCGGGGTGGGGGAACCTGATGGCGGTTTCCTGAAAAGTTACATGATCTGAAATGCAAAACCCATTCGCGGTTATTTCACCGGCCCTGATTCACTGGCCCTGAAAGCGTCGACCGCGATGTTTTGTACCATCGCCTGTTTTGACAGAACATCGCGCGTGAGGCAGAAAGCGCGCGACTGATTCATCCCTATCGCTGGTGCCAATTCGGACATAACCGCGCCGCTTGGCTGAAATCTTATTCAAGGACGCCTTTAAATGATCACCCATGACGTACGCGCTCACCGCTCGAAAGACGAATTGCCACGAGAGAACCAGCTCGCGTGGAAGATAGCTGCTGTGGCGGCTGACCCGGTCGCGGTGGATGACGACGTGGTCGACATGATAATCAACCGGATCATAGATAATGCGTCCGTCGGGATCGCATCGCTTAACCGGGGGCCGATAAAATCGGCGCGGGCGATGGCCAATGCGCATTTGCGAAATGGAGGTGCCACGCTTTTTGGCTTGCCGTCGGATCATCGGGTCTGCGCCGAATGGGCGGCGTGGGCCAACGGAACTGCCGTGCGCGAGCTGGATTTTCATGACACATTCCTTGCCGCGGATTATTCCCACCCCGGCGACAACATTCCACCGATCCTGGCGGTGGCGCAGCAATGTGGCAAGAGCGGTGCAGATCTGCTCCGCGGGATCGCAACGGGCTATGAAATCCAGGTAAATCTGGTCAAGGCGATTTGTCTTCACGAGCACAAAATTGACCATATTGCCCATATTGGCCCATCAGCATCGGCCGGGGTCGGGGCACTTCTCGGTCTGCCCACTGAGATTATTTTCCAGTCCGTCCAGCAAGGTTTGCATACGACCGTCACGACCCGCCAATCGCGCAAGGGGGAAATCTCGACATGGAAGGCATTTGCGCCGGCTTATGCGGGCAAGCTTGCCATTGAAGCTGTGGACCGCTGCATGCGCGGGGAAGGGGCACCAAGCCCGATCTATGAAGGCGAAGATTCAGTGATTTCTTTCATCCTGAATGGACGCACGGCCCGCGATCGGGGCGAAGATCCCTTTGCGCCGACCTATCACGTACCGTTGCCGGGCGCGGGCGAATCAAAGCGGGCAATTCTGGAGACATATACAAAAGAGCATTCAGCCGAATACCAATCCCAGGCATTGATCGACCTAGCATTCCGGATGGGTCAGAAAATAGGCGATTTTGACAAGGTAAAGTCAATCGTTCTGCATACGTCGCACCATACCCATTATGTCATTGGCACCGGCGCGGGCGATCCGCAGAAAATGGACCCGAATGCATCGCGGGAAACCCTGGATCATTCGATCATGTACATATTTGCCGTCGCCCTGCAGGATGGGGAGTGGCACCATGTGAAATCATATGCGCCGGAACGGGCTCAGCGGCCGGACACGGTTCGCCTATGGCACAAAGTCTCAACGATTGAGGACCCGGAATGGACGCGCCGCTATCATTCCGCTGATCCGAATGAGAAAGCCTTCGGCGCGCGTGTTGTTATCACCATGGAAGATGGTTCAGTTATTGAAGACGAATTGGGCATCGCCAATGCCCACCCATTTGGAGCACGTCCTTTCACGCGTCCTGAATATATCAACAAGTTTAAGACGCTAACGGAAGAAATTCTTGAGCCTGGTGAGTCTGCGCGGTTCCTGGATTTGGTTCAGGATCTGCCGAATCTGACCGCGGAACAGGTTTGCAACCTTAACCCTGTTGCGCCTGCCGGTTATCTTGAAGAGAATCCCGCGAAGGGGATCTTTTGATCTCCCTTGGGGTGAATGAGGAAACTTGATTGTCTGATCTATGGCTGGCTGGTTAAAGCCAGCCATGGCGCGGCGATGGCGCGCTAGGCGGTAATGGCATGAAGCGGTAATGGCAGGGAGGTGACAAGCGTGATCGCGATCGCCGAAGAAGCATCGGCCGTGCATGGCATCTCAAGAAGTTATTTTTCCGATACATAGCCAATCATCGCGCATTCTCTTCCTGGGTGGAATATTTCGCCACTCAAGTGCAGTTCACGGGTAGCTAATTGCGTCATTTGGCTGTTGGCGCAATCTGGTGCATAGATCCGGGCAAATGAAGGAGAGCCCGCCATGTTATTCACGCAAAAGTCTGCCGCCCAAAAGCGCGAAGATTTCCGCAAGGGATTAGCGTCGGGAAAGCTTCTGCAATTCCCCGGTGCGTTTAATCCGCTGTGCGGGCAAATGATCGAACGCAAGGGCTTTGATGGTGTCTACATCTCCGGCGCGGTGATGTCGGCGGATCTGTGCTTGCCCGATATCGGCATCGCAACAATGACCGAGTTTGTAGAGCGTGGCCGGCAAATTGCCCGTGTTACGGATCTGCCGTCGTTCATCGATATTGACACAGGCTTCGGCGAGCCCATGGCCGCGGCCCGGACTGTCATGATGATGGAAGAAGCGGGGCTTTCCGGGTGTCATATCGAAGACCAGGTGATGCCAAAGCGGTGCGGTCATCTCGATGGGAAAGAGATTGTTTCAACGGAAATCATGATCCAGAGGGTTAAAGCGGCTGCGGAAGCCAAGCGTGACCCTAATTTTGTGTTGATCGCGCGGTCCGATGCGCGGGCCGTTGAGGGGCTGGATTCCGCAATCGACAGGATGAAGGCTTATGTGGACGCCGGGGCGGACATGATTTTCCCCGAAGCGATGAAATCAGAAAGTGAATTCGAAGCGGTCCGCCGGGCATTGGACGTACCGATTCTTGCCAATATGACCGAGTTCGGAAAAAGCCGCCTTCTGAACAAAAAAGAATTGGTAGACCTGGGCTTTAACGTCGTGATTTATCCGGTGACAACGCTTCGTTTGGCGATGGGTGCGTGCGATCGCGGTTTGGATGCGATTTTGGCTGATGGCGACCAAAATGGCATTTTGGGCGACATGCAACACCGAAGAGACCTGTATGATCTCCTGAGCTATCATCAGTACAACAAGTTCGACGAGAGCATTTATAATTTTCAGGTGACAGACACACCAATGGATTGATCAGGTTCGGTGCTCGGGTGCGTTGCATCAGGCAGTTAGTGTGGAAAAATCTGTAAGTTACTGTAAAATATGGTGAAAAACCTGTTGCTGATTCGGGCAAATTGTACGCTTTCGGTCTTCGCGGATTGACGCCAGCCCGGGTTCAGCCTATCGCCCGTGCAGCTCAAAAGGCGTAGGTGAGTGCCAGGTGGAAGATATGCGTGTTCGTGTTTATTGCGCATCTGAAAAAAATGGTAATTTCTTAAATTAACCATTCGTAAGCAGAGGAAATGAAATTCATGGCAGAAGAAGTGAAATACGGTCTCGCCGGCATCATGGCCGATGACACGTCAATCTCAAAAGTCATGCCAGAGATCAATTCCCTGACATACCGGGGATATAAGGTTCAGGACCTTGCAACAAAGTGTCGATTTGAGGAAGTTGCCTACCTCATCTGGAATGGCGAATTGCCGACCAAAACACAATTGGACAGCCTAAATGCCCTTGAGAAAAAAGAACGTGGGCTGAGCGATGATCTTCTACAGACCATGGCGCGTTTCAATAAAGAAGCGCATCCGATGGACACCCTTCGCACAGCGGTTTCTTTTCTTGGGCAATCGGATTCCTCAACGGATGATTCCTCTCCCGCGGGTTTATACGACAAAGCGATACGTATGTACGCGAAGATCCCGGAAATTGTTGCGGCGGATTTTCGGATGCGCAACGGGAAGGATCCAATCCCCGCGGACGGTGAGCTTGGCTTTTCGGAAAACTTTTTCCATATGTGTTTCGGCGAAGTGCCAGCACCCGAGGTTATCAAATGCTTTGATATTTCTATGACGCTTTACGCGGAGCATTCCTTCAATGCATCAACATTCACGGCACGGACGATTGCATCATCAACATCGGACATTTATTCTGCGGTTGTCGGTGCGATCGGCTCTTTGAAGGGTCCGCTGCATGGCGGTGCTAATGAAGCGGTCATGCACATGCTGGAGGAGGTTGGTAATCCTGACCGCGCTCGCGAATGGATGCTGACCGCGTTGAAAGAGAAGCGTAAGATCATGGGGTTCGGTCA
>SHAI01000151.1 GCA_004213235.1 Parvularculaceae bacterium | reverse complement strand
GATCTGGATGATGGCCTTTGCCTTGATGTTGTCACTGACGATCCTGCGCTTCCAAAGCGCCATCTTCAGTATCTGACGCATTCGCCGCCTTTGTCGCAGACGTGGGCGCAATGCGGCGAATCGGCGGCGGCAATTGGCAGATGTCCAGGAAGTTTGGGCGTTCATAGAAAAACGCTTCGGGCCGATTGCGGCGCGCTTCCACGTAAGCGCCAAATGCATCACGCCGGGAATCTAGAATTTCAAAATCAGTGCGCTCAGTTTCCGGTAGCTCGCTGGCGATGCGAATCGATTTTATGACCTCGCCAACATCGTCGTTTTGAGTTTCCGGCGGTGCAACCCGTCGCAGGCGCTGAAGATGCGTCATCCCATCGATGACCCGGCCGAAAACGGTGAGATTTCGATCAAGGTAACGCTGCGGCTGGAGTGTGATGTAAAACTCCGTACTCGCAGAATTGCGTGCCTCATTGCGCCCAAAGGCGAAGGCTCCCGTGCAATGTAACCCCCAAGCAAAACCGCGCTCCGGTGCGATGCCGATTGGATGCCCCTTCAACCATCCGGTAACTGACGCATAGCCATCGGCATCCACATGCCGGCGCACCTGCCATGCTTTGCTATAGGGGATCTCAAACTCTTCTAAGAGTTGCGGCGCGGCTGATCCAATGTCGCGGGTGCTGAAAGGATCGCCGCCCTGGGCCACAAAACCGTCTATGACCCGGTAAAAGGATAAGCCATCATAAAACCCTTCCCGGGCGAGCAGCCTGATTTGCTTGATGTGTTCCGGTGCCAGTTCCGGCAATAGCTCTACAACAACGCGGCCGGCCTCCAGTTCAATATACAAGGTGTTGTCGGCGTCGATACGTCGCCAGTCTGCCGCCGTGGTTTCAGCAATGATGTCAGCTGTCGATTTCTTGCCCGCCAGGGGCGCGGCGGTCACCGTCTGAAACAGGGCGAGACAGCCAAGGGCAAAACCGAACGGAACAAGGTTCACGCGCATTATCCGCGCCCCCGATAAGCGTCCACACCCGGATCAGGGACCCACAATCCCGCCGGGGCTGCACCGGTCTGATAGAACACATCAATTGGAATGCCGCCGCGTGGGTACCAGAATCCCGCAATCCTGAGCCAATGGGGGGCTGCGGCGGCGACCAATCGCTTTGCGATCATCACCGTGCAGTCTTCATGAAACGCACCATGGTTGCGGAATGAACCCAAAAATAGTTTGAACGATTTTGATTCGATGATGAGTTCTTTCGGCGCGTAGTCAATGACGAGATGGGCGAAGTCCGGCTGCCCCGTGACGGGACAAATTGACGTGAACTCCGGTGCGGCAAACCGCGCCAGATACATCGTGTCCTGATGTGGGTTCGCTGCCGTTTCCAGCACAGCATCCTCCGGGCGCGCTGGTAGATCGCCCGGCCCGCCAAGGCGCGTTAACCCGGTTGCTGCGGGCTGTGCCGCATCAGATGATCTGGTATCGTTCATGTCGATCAATCGCTCTTTTGTTCACTACTTTTATCACACCATTGCGCTGCACCCATTAGCAGCATCGGTGCATCTCTCTATCGCATATCATATCTTGAGAAAATGATCTGCTATCCCGCTTCTTTGTATCGGCGTGTATTCATGTCGGTGTGTATTCGTATCGTTAAAAATATCTGTCAACGTGTGGATTTCGAATCAAAAAGTGCCCCGCGCGCAACCAGGCGAGGATGCGCTCATCCGTACACATGATATCTGTTTTCTTTGCTGACCCAGGGGGGGGCTTTGACACAAAGCAGTTTTGATCCAGTTCGCCTCAAACCCTCTCAAGTGCAGAAAGTTGATCCATCATATGCTCTCGAAATAATGGCTCTGCGTCTGCTGCCAAACACAGGAAAATGCCGGTGAGGGCCTGTTTTCTGAAACCGTTTAGGTCAAAATAGCCATTTGCCCAATCCTGCCTTGCCAGGCGGTAGCAGCCATAGATTTGCAGTCCAAGAACTTCGGGCGGTATGTTGCCGCGCAGAAGTTTTTGCTTTTCTGCCGCCGCACACGCTTCGATCGGTTGTTTTAAAAAGTGCGCGAAGATGCCTTCTTGTGAACTTTGCTCAAACAAACCGCTACGATCACCGGCAATAAAGGCAGCTTTATAAAAAGCTTCGTCCGTGGCGAAATGATCGGCCAAATCATTTATCTGCTTTGCGAATGTTTCCTCGACGGTTTTGCCATCGGCCCGGCTCTGAATGATCTGCAATTGTTCAACGATGTCTCTAATGATCGCCGCCAGAATATCGCTCTTGCCGCCGATAAGATTGTAAATTGTCGGGGCAGTGAGGCCAGCGCGCTTTGCAAGATTGCGTATCGTCAAGGCGTCAAACCCACTTTCTGCGATCATGGTCCGGGCTTCGCGCAATATGGTGTCGCGTCGCCTGGCCATGTTCTTTGTGCGGGTGCTCCCGCTCGAGTCTGGTGTTTCGCGCGCCATCTGAAAACCCTAGGCCGATCGTTTATTTGACTCAAATATTTGGCGGTATTAAAATTTTAACAGCGTTAAAAAATTTAGGGATCGCACCATGTCTCAACCTGCTTATCTGGAGTCTATCGAAGCTTGTGCTGCGCATTACGGCGCGGACGCAGATGCCATGCGATCATACCTCCTGGCAGGGCATGAGCGTGCGGTAAACCTTGATAATCGTGGCCCGATAGAGTTCGGCGCTGATGGGGCGCTCGCTGGTCATATATTGGCCGCCTATAAAAAGTATGGCTTTTATGTATTCACCGGCGTTCTGAAGCAGGACGAATTGGACGATATCAAGCAAGATCTCGCGCAGATGAAAAAGCGCTTTCCTGCCGGTCCGGGGGAGGCGTTCGCAAAAGACGGGTCACCGGGGCTGGGCGCTGATTGCTCAGTGCCAACGCTTATCTGGTCAAAGCCACTTGGTGATCCTCTGGGCGGGACTGCCCTTGCGAATGGGCGCCACCAGGTGAAGCTTCACGAACCAGAGCCAGCTGCCGATGCGCCGGCGGCTGCGCCGTTCATTCTGCTAGGCTCCCTGCAATTCTCGGAAACCTGTCTTCGGGTCTATGGTCATCCGCAATTGCTGAAAGTGGCAGAAGCGATCAACGGCAAGGATTTCGCACCGTTCAATGAAAGCCTTTTTATCAAGGAGCCTGGCATTGGTGCTGCTGTATCCTGGCATCAAGACGGCACCACGCATTGGGACAGTGAAAAATTCGATGAGGGCATTCACGGTTTCAATTTTATGGCGCAGGTCTATGGAAGTACGGCTGTCAACGGTGTCTGGGTGCTGCCGGGAAGTCACAAGCAAGGCAAGGTAGACATCAAACAGCTGGTCGCGGAATCGGGCAGTGAGCGCATTGCAAACACAGTTCCTATCGTCTGTGACGCGGGTGATGTTGTGATCTGCAATCGACAGCTCGTTCATGGGTCATTTGCAAATACCGGGTTTGAGCCGCGAATTACTGTAAATATGGGCTTCCATCGGCGCAGTTCGGTTCTTGGCGTCATGGGGGCGGGAACACACAGCGTCGTCCAGATGTTTGATGAAGAGTTGATCGCGAAGCGCTCGGAGGTCATCGGGTACGGCATCGACGCACGCCGCCAGCGCTTCCCAGATGAGGAGCCCTTTCAATACCAACCGTTCGTCGAACAGGGGCTTGCATTTAGATGGGACGAATCGGCGAAAGCGTCACTGCGGAATTATAATGCGCTGGACCTGAGTATTTGAGTTCGGTTACGTGCCGCAATATTTCAGCAAATAACCGTCAAATGTGCCGTCTATTTTACTTGAAATCACGCTGGGTGATTTGGTTCAAGTGATGGTGTGCCGATTTACTTAAAGGCTGCGTATGATTACTTTGGTGTTGGTCTGCCGTTAACGATCAGAGGTTGTTAGGATATACTATATCCTATCAAAAAACGCGTAAGTTCAAACATTTAAAAAAGAACGTCTCATATTTTTTACGCCCGCCCAGTTGACAAAAAATATAGGTCATTTTACTAACGAAACATAAGGTTGAGTTTGCCGAGGGGGATTTGGCAATGGTAAATTTAAATAAAGCCGGAATCTTTTTTTGCGTGGTTATGTTGGGCTCAGCGGCAGCACAAGAGCTTGTCTATACGCCCATTAACCCGTCCTTTGGCGGAAATTCATTCAACTCCGCCCACCTGCTGGCACTTGCAAACGCGCAAAACGATCATGAACGTCCTGCAAGCGAAAGGCCCGGCACGTCTGATGTTGACAGGTTTATTCGCTCTTTGCAAAGCAGGCTTTTGTCGTCTCTTTCTAACGAAGTTGCTAATGCTATTTTCGGTGAGGACGCTCAAGATTCCGGCCGGATTGTTTTCGGTGATCAGACGATCGAGTTTGTGAGAACTCTCGAGGGCATTCAGCTAACCATCACAGAGGCTGACGGTTCGCAGACAGTGATTACCGTGCCGACTTTAATCACAGACGATATTAACTAACAGCAAAGCTCGGCGCTCATTTGTGCCTTTCTTGCTGAGTTGCTGACGTGTGTATCATGGCAGCATTGGCGCAGCTGATGTGTATTTTGATAGTAGTGTAAACTAGCGGGGATCGAATGTGTAATCGGGCTTTTCAGGGGAAGGCTAATAAAGCAGCGAGAAATATGCGCCGGGCTGGCTTGGCGCTGATTACTCTGTTCACCGCCAGCGCGTGTTCACACGTCCCTGCCTCCCACAGCATGCTAACGTCGGGTGCCGTCGTCGGCAAAGTCACCAAGACTCAGCAAGAACTTCTGCGGCTCTCGCCACCGACGTCGAAAATTCCTGTGGCGGTTTATGGTTTTGCAGATAAGACTGGTCAATTTAAGCCAACGACAGCTGGGCAAACCCTCTCGCGCGCCGTTTCGCAGGGTGCAGATGCTATCCTTGTCAAGGCTTTGCAGGATACTGGCAACCGTTCCTGGTTTACCGTTATTGAGCGCGCCAGTCTGAATAACCTTCTCAAGGAACGCCAGATTATCTCCGAGATGCGTCAACGTTATCTGGGAGAGGTCGGTGTAAATCCGCAGGCATTACCTCCGCTTTTGTTTGCGGGCGTTTTGCTCGAAGGTGGGATTGTTGGGTTTGACACGAATACGCTGACGGGCGGCGCAGCGGCGCGTTATCTCGGCATTGGCGGGCAGACTGATTACCGCCAAAATGTTGTCTCTGTTTATCTTCGCGCGGTTAGCGTCAAGACCGGTGAGGTGCTCGCCTCAGTGACCACAGAAAAAACTATCGCGTCTGTCGGCGTCGCCGGTAATGCGTTTCGATTTGTAACGTTCGATAATATTCTCGAGGCGGACGTTGGGGTCACGTCGAACGAGCCAGGCTTGTTGGCGCTTCGGCAGGCTATTGAAAAGGCGGTATATGCTCTTGTCATAGAGGGGTCAGACGTCGGCCTATGGACATTTAAAGATCGTAACGCCGGGGCATTGCACCTCGAACAGTACAAGCAGGAAAAGGGCGGTATTTATGAAGCTCCTGTGCGCGAAGCATCGACACGGGAAAATAGTGTTATGTCCCCTAGAACCCGGCAGGCAGCGTTGAATGGGCAGGCCGCCGCCAGCAGCATGGCGAAACTGGGACAGGTGACGAACTAACGGATTCATCCGAAATGACCGGGGGGCGGAGATATTCCCAGGGTCAGTTTGGTGAAAGGGAGATGCGGTCGAGCGCCGAACATTGACACGTGGTTACGTGAACATGCTTTGGGGCAGATAGTCGACGACTCCCGCAATTGTGAGTGAGTGAATGGCAGTTCGCTCGCCCGCAACAGCGATGACGCTAGCGAAATGATTTCGCTGCGGAAATGGAGTTTGCAAGGGTATGCAATGTTTACCGCATAGTGCGTCTCGTTGCGCAGGAGCCGTCGGGCATTATTTTACCGTACAGGTAATAAATTGTCCACTCTCCCGTGCAGGGAGGCCTATGCGGTCATCGTTCCCTCTAAATCTCTTCGACCTCCGTGGGGTTTCCTTTCTCTGCCATATCGCGGCGAAACTGGAGGCGCGTCAGTCGCCCCTAGCAAAAGAAAACTCAAACGACGACTTAAACAGTGAAAGGTAAAGTCTCATGTTGAAGAAAATGTTAGCTGGTGCGTCCGCGCTGGC
>SHAI01000150.1 GCA_004213235.1 Parvularculaceae bacterium | reverse complement strand
GGGGTGCGCCGATTGGAGAGGCGGCATGTTGCAGACAAAAATGGTCTTTCAGTACCAAGACCTATCTATGAAGAGCTTCAAACTCTTGCGGGGGGCTAGGTGAACATTGAATCGCGCATAATGGCGATATCTGATCGCGTCAGGGAGGTGACCCCTGGCGTGTTGGTGGCATTTACGATCGCGGCGGCATCCATGTTTCTTTCGGGGCATTACGGCGCGCCGGTAATGCTTTTCGCGCTGCTAATCGGTATGGTGCTCCACTTCCTTAGCGTAGAGGGAAAGTGCACTGAGGGGATACAGTTTACCGCATCAAAATTGTTGCGGATCGGTGTGGCGCTATTGGGTGTCCGGGTATCGTTTGGGGAACTTGCCAGCCTCGGTGCCGGGCCGCCATTGCTTACGCCTGTTTTAATTGGCGCGACAATCCTGTCCGGCTTGGTTTTTGCCCGCCTTTTCCGGCGTGACAGGGAGTTCGGTATTCTAACCGGCGGCGCGGTAGCAATCTGCGGTGCATCTGCGGCATTGGCGATTGCGTCGGTTTTACCGCGAACTGAAGCGAGCGAACGCAATACCCTTTTTACCGTAATCGCTGTAACAACGTTGTCGACAGTCGCGATGATTCTCTATCCTGTGCTTTTTTCCGCACTCGGATTTGATGATCGGGAAATAGGCTATCTGATTGGGGCAACAATCCACGATGTGGCGCAGGTCGTCGGGGCCGGATATGGCGTTTCAGATGACGCCGGGGCGATCGCAACCTATGTCAAGATGATGCGTGTGGCGATGTTACCTGTCGTTATTATTGCCTTGTCATTTGCGGTGCGCAGCGAGAAGCAGAATGCGGTGGCAAATTTCCCATGGTTTGCAATTGCCTTTGCGGTAATCCTGGCTCTGAATAGTTTTTCGGTTTTTCCGCCATTTATGGTGACAATAATGACGGAGCTTTCAAGATGGTTCCTCGTCGCCGCCATTGCGGCACTCGGCATGAAAACGTCGCTAAAGGCCATGGCCGATCTGGGGGGCGGTCATATTGGCGTGGTGGTCATGGAAACCCTGTTTTTATTGGCCTTGGCGCTCGCGGTCGTGGTTATCATTTGAGGGGCGGTGTGCAGGGCGAAAAGTGTCACCTTCCGAATTCATGTATAAAGCGGCTGTTGCGGGTGTGACGTGGGAATACAATGTGCGCGCGAGCAGGCTGGCGTGGGAAAATGTCCTGTGTGCTCTTGGTCAGAGCTTTGGTGCAATTGGGGCCCGCGCTCATGTCTTGAGATACTTTCAGCGCCGCGCCGTCTGCTCTCATAAATATCCATGCGGCGTATTATGCCAAGCCAAGTAATTTAGGGAGTGTCATGGATACGGCCGGTGCGAATGTAATAAGGAATATTACGGCGATTTCCACCAATAAGAATGGGGCCATTTCTACCGCAATTTTGTCTGGTTTTTCCCCTGAAATCGATGACGCTACGAACAAAACCAGTCCCATGGGCGGTGTTGCGAGACCGACAGTAAGATTGACGCACATAACAATTGCAAAATGAAGCGGGTCTATGCCTAAATTCACGAATACGGGCGCAAGCACCGGCCCGAGGATTAAGATTGCAGGTCCGGCGTCCAGAAACATACCGATCACGAACAAAAATAAATTTACCAAAAGAAGCAGGACATAAACATTGTCGGAAATCTGCGTGAATGTTTCGGCGATCGATACCGCCATGCCTGAAACGGTAATAATCCAGGAGAAAGTAACCGCCGCGCCGACGAGCATCAATATAATGCCGGATTGCGTTGCCGCATTGATGAAAATGGCGGGAAGCTGAGCTATGGTCAGTGTCTTCATTACAAACACGGACAAAAAGATCGCGTAAACTGCGGCGATAGCGGCCGCTTCCGTCGGGGTGAATGCACCCGCCAGGATGCCGCCCAGAAGGATCACGGGGGTCATCAACGCCGGGAGCGATTGTAACAATGTCCTGCCGCGTTGCGACCATGAGGCACGTTTTGCGGCCACGGGATAGTTTCTGCGCTTTGCAAGGACGGCTGTGACTGTCATCAATCCGATGCACACCAATATGCCGGGTACTAACCCTGCAGCAAATAATCCGGCGACGGAAACGTTCATCACAAATGCATAGAGGATCATGATACCAGAAGGTGGAATAATCGGCCCAATGACGGACGACGCTGCCGTTATGGCCGCCGCGAAGGAGCGCGAATAGCCTTCCTTCTCCATGGCGGGGACCAGCGTTTTTCCAAGCGCTGACGTGTCTGCTACCGCAGAGCCTGAAAGACCAGCAAATAAAACCGACGATAAAATGTTTACCTGCGCCAGGCCGCCGCGCAAATGCCCGATCATGGATTGTGAAAGGCGCACCAAAGAAGCCGTCACACCGCCCGCATTCATGACTTCGCCGGCTAATATGAAAAACGGCACCGCCATTAGTGGGAAAGAATTCATTCCATTATAGAGCCGCGAAAGCAGCGCCATGTAAAACTCCGGTTGCCGATCAAGAAGCAAACTCAGTCCGGGCCCAATTAGCAGAGCGAAGACAACCGGTGCGCCCGTTGCCAGAAGAATGATAAAAATCCAGAAGTAAGTGAGCGACATATCCTAACCGAACTTCAATCTGTTTTGTTGTTTTGTGGCGGTTGCGGTCTGGTTATCTCGTCAATGCCGCGCGCTAAATGTTCGATACCCACTAAAAATAGTGAGGCGAAGGAAACAGGTGTAATTGCGTAAAACAGGCTAACAGGAACCGGCAGAGAGGCCGCTTTCGTTCCTATGCCACCCAGCACAAACCCCAAGCTTTCCATAAACAGTATACCAATGATCCATAAACAGAGTAGCGTGATGATTATGCCGCTTATCTGGCGGAACCTTGCAGGCATCGCTTCGGCAAAAAAATCAATCGATACCAATGCGCCGGCGCGATAGGACCAGGGGGCAACCAGAAACGCAGTCCATACCATCAATGCTTTGGATAGTTCTTCAGTCCAGCCAAACGGGTTGTTAAAGATATACCGTGAGATAATCTGTATTAGAATAATTATTGTCATGGCTATCAAAAATATCCCGGCGAGATTTCGGCCGGTTTTGCTGACATGGTTATTGAACGCACCCAAGCTTTGTATTTGTTTGTTCATCTTGTTTTCGCTAGTTATAACGCCGCTGCAGCAGCGTTGCTGCGGGTCAGTCGCGATTGGCAATCATCAATTGATCGGTCGAGTTCGACAAACCAGCTTTCCCCGAACTGTTCGGCGAACCAAGGACGGATGGCATGCCCTGCTGCTTGAAAGTCTGCGCGTTCGTCATCGCTCAGAACGATAATTTCGCCGCCCGCATTGCGAAAAGTGTCTTGCGCTTTGACTGTATTATCCAGAGCGGCACGGCGGGTGGCCGCTTTCAGTGCTGCATAGGCTTTTTCTAGCATTTGTCTTTGCTGCGGGCTCGAACGCTGCCATCTGTCCTCGGACAGCCACCAAATCGCTGCCATATAGCCATGGTCATCCAGGGTTATGTATTTCACTTGTTCGTGAAGATTGGCGGATATCAGGTCTGGCAGGCTATTGGTTGTGCCATCAACAACGCCGGTAGCCATAGCCACATATAATTCCGACCAGGCAATTGGTGTTGGCGCTGCACCGATTTCATTGACGAAAACCTGCTGCATCGCTGCCGCGGTCGTCCGGATTTTAATGTTTTTCAGGTCATCTACAGTTCGAACAGGCCGTGATGTCGTGGCGAAACTACGCCAACCACCGGTATTACCAATTTCCATAAGGCGGATGTTTAAGCCGCTATCAAAAACAGCTTGGCGAAAATAGTCCTTAAACGGTCCATCAACTACACATTCCGCAATGGCATCATTTGAAAAAAGGTAGGGTGCGCCGACAATCTGGCCGGGGCCAAAAACATTTCCGAGCCCACCGCCAGTGGTCATGAAAACATCAATCAGCCCATTTTCAAGAAAATCAATACATTCCTTTGGGGTCGAACAGAATTGACCATAGGGGTATGTGTGTACCCGCCACATTGCATTTGTTTGCTCGGCAATGGATTTTTTAAAGGCTTCCACGCCGTGGTAATCTTCATCAAGCGGCGAGCTGTTTGCAACAATTCGAATGGTGTCTGAATAATCTGGATTATAGCTCTTGATCGCGCCAAACAGTGACGCCCCAATGGTCACGGCATAAAGGATGCGGCGTATGACTAGTCGCGACACGGTATTGGTTTCCTATGACCTGACTGAACGGTCGGTAAGGTGATCCATTTCGCGATTGGTCCGGGGAAGCTATCTATCCCCCAGACAATGCGACAAAGTTTATCTTTTCATTTGTATCGTGATTGATCACGCGGCGCAACACGCGATGGTATGAGTGCCATAGGGTTATGATCTAAAATCCATTCACCAATACAAATAGTGGCCGGCCAAAATGATGGTGGCCAGGCTCGATCAATTTTTTATGCGTGATTGGGCGGAAACGGCCAAAGTTCCTGATGTTTCGAACACTTTTCTATTTTTGACTCATCATCGAGAAAATGTTGTGCGCGCGATTGCGCTGTTAGCAGATGAATTTTGCCCCGGCGGCGCGCTCTTCAAACCGCTTACGCCAGCTTTCTTTGTGACCGGCGTCCACAAGGCTGACAATGCACCCGCCGAATCCGCCGCCGGTCATGCGCGCACCGATTGCGCCACATTCAACAGATACGTCCACCAATTGGTCGATCGCCGGCGTCGTAATGTCAAAATCGTCGCGCATGGAGGCGTGGCTTTCGATCATCAGTTTACCAAAGCCGGACAGATTGCGCTGGTCCAAAGCGGCTTTCGCAGCAATTACACGTGCATGCTCGGTTATGGCGTGTGCGGCGCGCTGACGTTCTATGTCGGTGAGATTGTTTTCAATCTCCAGTGCAGAGATTGGCGCCTGGCACAGGAGATTAACCCCCAGTTTTTCTGCTGCTGCGAAGCATGTTGCGCGGCGTTCAGCATATCGGCCGTCGCTCAGTTCGCGATGAACCCCTGAATGATGGACGACAAAGCACCAATCTTCTGGGATGGCGATCTGCTCAAAGGCGAGGGTTTGCGTGTCGAGCAACATAGCCTCACCTGGTGCAAGTGCGGACACGGCCATCTGGTCCATAACGCCACATGGTACGCCAATGAAGTTGTTCTCTATTGACTGGGCGGTTAGTGCGATTTCCTTTGCCGATAGTTTCGGCAGATGCAGGGCTTCGCGGGCAAGACGCAATGCGCCAACGCTTACCGCCGCGGAAGATGACAAGCCGGAGCCAAAGGGGATGCTGCTGTCTATTGCTGCGTGCCAGCCTTGTGCCGGGCTGACCTGCGCAAGGGCACCCAGAATATAATCGGACCACTGATGAGAGGCAGTTTCGCTCAGTTGACGAACTGCGACGCCCTCGAATTGAGCAGATACGATCTGCGCTAAATCGTCCTCTATCGGCGTCAACGCCATATCGACACCAAGGGGCAGCGCCATTGGCAGTACTGCGCCGCCATTATAATCGATATGTTCACCAATTAAATTGACGCGGCCTGGCGTCCAGCCGGAAACTGCCGGGGCTTCACCGAATGTCTCCTGGAATAATTTCAATGACATAATGATTATGCGTCCGATAGCGCGCGTGCGGCGCGTTCTGGTAATATATCAACGGTGAAAACGCCGGTTGCCTGCTCAACTGACGCGAGGAATTTAACCCGTTCCGGCGCACGTAAGATCGGGTAAAACTGAGTGGTGAACTGAAAATCATCACCGGCGCTTTGAGGGGCTGCGTGAAGGCTCATCATATAGGGCGTCGGGCGGCCAAAAAGCGCGTCATATTTTTCCGTTATTGTTCCCAGCAGACTGCAAAATCCTTCTGCTTCTTCTGCGGTAAAAGCCCAGGGGCCGGGACGCGGGGTAAGGGGCGATAACCAGACCTCATAGGGGAAGCGTGCAAAGGGCGGGCAATAGGCAACGATACCGCCTGCGTGTGTAACCCAATAATCATCACGCCATGTATTTAACTGCGCACACAAATCAAACCCTTCTTGAAATGCTTTTGCGGCGCGTGCCTGTACATTTGGCGTGTCCTGGAAGCCATAGATCTGGCCATGGGGGTGGTGGAGCGTAACGCCCACTTCCTCCCCGCGATTTTCAAAAGGGAGAACAAAATCT
>SHAI01000015.1 GCA_004213235.1 Parvularculaceae bacterium | reverse complement strand
CTTGGCACCGGCACCTGCGGCGATGAGCGCTGCAGCGGTGGAAACATTGAAGGTATCAGCACCGTCGCCGCCGGTGCCGCAGGTATCGACAACGCCTTGCGGGGCTTCAACCGGTATGGCGCGCGCGCGCATGGCCCTTGCCGCAGCGGCGATTTCCTGCGCTGTTTCAGAACGTGCGCGCAACCCCATGAGAAACCCCGCGATTTCAATCTCGCTCGCAGCTCCGTCGAAAAGTACGCCAATCGCGTCCGTCATTTCTGATTGTGAAAGGGTTTTTCCCGCAGCGATTTTTGACAGGAAGGGACGCAGTCCACCGGATTCCAGTTCTGTCATTGGGATATCTGTTTTGCTGGAGCGGCTGCGGTTTTACCCTCTGCTGCGTTAAAAAAGTTGCGGAGCATGGTGACGCCATGTTCAGACGCGATACTTTCCGGATGGAACTGTACGCCCGCGATCGGCGCACTCTCGTGCTCCAGCGCCATGATTTCACCATCATCAACGCTATGGGCGGTAACGTTCAATACACCCTTGGGGAGGGAATCTTTTTCAACACTGAGAGAGTGGTATCTGGTCGCCTGAAAGTCCTGGGGCAGATCGGCAAAGACGCCGCGTGCCGTATGATGAATCTGGCTTGTCTTGCCATGCATCAAACGGCTGGCGCGTCCGACTTTAGCCCCAAAACTCTCAGCGATGGCTTGCATGCCGAGGCAAACCCCGAAAACTGGCATGTCAACGCCGCTGGCTGCGCTGATAATGTCGAGGCAGGCACCGGCCGACGCTGGCATCCCCGGACCAGGCGATAGGACAATGCCGGAGAAGTCACCGCCAACGGCAATGTCCGGCGTAATGGAATCGTTTCGCACTACATGGAATTCGTGGCCGATCTTGCCCAGTAAATGAGCAAGGTTATAGGTAAAACTATCATAGTTATCGATCAGGAGAATCACACCACGGATCCAGGTCTTATGAGTTGTAAGGCACATGCCAAGCAGCGCAGGATAAGCAATCGATTTGTATGCACAAGCAATCTGGTGCCATTCGCTGGCAAAATCTGATGAAGCCGGGAAGACACGCTGAGAATGAAGAATTCATGTTGAGATTACCCTACGTCTCTACACTCGGTGCTGTTTTGCTCGGCATTGCCGCTGCGGTGTCAATTGCGCTTTTTTGCGTGTTTGTTGAGATAGTGCGTACATCGCCTTTGGCAATGTCGGAAGAAATATTGGATCTGCGAGAAGCTGGTGGGGTTCGCCAGACAGGTTACAGCGCCCCAACAATCCCGACACTGCGCTTGCCGGCACCTACCGTGTCCCCATCGGTCAAACGCTTATCGACAGAGGGTGCCCGGCCCGGGGCGTTGCGTCCTCCATTGGGCGGCGTGGGACCAACCGCGAAAGTGGTTCTGATTGTTGACGATCTGGGGGGGGATCGAGCGTCATTTGATGCTGTCATGGCACTGCCCGGTCCGATGACCATGTCGTTTTTGCCTTACGGTCAATTTGTCCAGGAACAAGCCGATAAAGCCCGCGCGGCAGGCCATGGTGTCATGCTGCATTTGCCTATGGAGCCGCAGGGTAGGGCGGACCCCGGCCCAAACGCCTTGTGGGAATCTCTGGCGGACCAGGATATCCGCGACCTTGTTGCCTTGAACCTGACGCGGTTTGATGGATACACGGGCCTGAATAACCATATGGGCTCGCAGTTCACCGAAAACCGTGCGGCCACCGATATTGCCATGGCAGGAATGCGTGGGCGAATCTCATATTTTGTCGATTCTGTAACGACTCCTCACTCGGTTGCTGCCGATGCGGCGCGCAGCGCTGGTATTCCGGCCTATCGTCGCGATATCTTTCTCGACCCTGCACCTGGCGAAATCCCCGTCTACCAATCGCTGAGCGAACTTGAGGCGATTGCCAGGAAAGAGGGGGTTGTGATTGCGATTTTGCACCCCCGCGAGGCGACGCTCAGCGTTCTCGGTGCATGGCTCGCCAGCGCACCGGCGCGTGGTTTTGAGTTGATCACCATGGACGACTATCACGCATCACAGACCAATCGGCGGATTGCCATGATACGATAGGCCAACGGTTTGTGAAGTTTATACAATAAACTTACGACTCAATTGTCCTTCAGGGCTTTTCTGATAGTTGTTTTAAGCTTCGGCAAAACGTCAATTTCAAACCACTCATTTTTCTTGAGCCAAATATTATTGCGCGGGCTTGGGTGCGGTAGAGGTAGGTTTTCAGGCCAATATTCTTTCCACGCCTTCACCGTTTCCGTTAAATTCTTTTTCTTTTGATCTTTGAGGTGCCAATCAAGGGCATACTGACCGATCACGAGGGTAAGCTGAATGCTTGGCATTAGGGCAAGAAGCGTTTCGCGCCATTTATCTGCGCATTCTTTGCGTGGTGGTAAATCGCCGGATTTACCTGTGCCGGGATAACAAAACCCCATGGGTAAAATGGCGATTTTTTCCCGATTATAAAATGTTTCCTTATCAACACCCATCCAATCACGCAGACGATCACCACTCGGATCATCAAAGGGGATGCCTGTTGCGTGGACTTTGCTGCCGGGGGCTTGCCCCGCGATTAAAATTTTCGCCTTGGGATGAATTTGAAACACGGGGCGTGGACCCAGAGGAAGGTGCGGGCTGCAAATTGTACACCCCTTAACTGCGTTGTTTATTTCTTCATATTGATCTGCACGCATCACAATAAGATCCTAGCATCAAACATGAGAGTTGTGAACCGTGACACCAGATATGCAGGTGTTCCAAGGTATGACAGTCCTGATGTGAAAATGACTAGGATGGTGCCAGTGCGGCTGATGCAGCTGCGAACAACGCCCGGGCCTTGTTGGCACATTCTTGGTGTTCTGCAGACGGATCAGAATCGGCGACAATGCCCGCGCCGGCTTGCACATGAAGGACATTGTCCTTCACCAGGCCAGTGCGCAATGTGATACAGGTGTCAACGTCGCCATTGGCTGAAAAATAACCGATTGCGCCGCCATAGGGGCCGCGTTTTTCTCTTTCCAATGAGTCGATGATCTCCATTGCCCTGATTTTTGGTGCGCCGGTGACTGTCCCTGCCGGGAACCCGGCCATGGCGGCGTCAACGGGGTGAACGCCATCCTTTAGCTCACCCACAACATTGGAAACGATATGCATGACGTGGCTGTAACGCTCAATCGCGAATTTTTCTGTCGCCCGTACTGTTCCTATTTTTGCCGATCGTCCCACGTCGTTCCGACCAAGGTCGAGCAGCATGAGGTGCTCCGCGCGTTCCTTGGGGTCCGCCAGTAATTCGGCCTCCAGGCGTTTATCCTCTGCGATGGATGTGCCGCGCGGCCTGGTGCCTGCGATCGGGCGTATAGTGACTTCACCTTTGCGGACGCGAACGAGTATTTCCGGGCTCGATCCGATCAGGGAAAATCCATCAAAGTTTAAAAAGAATAGAAACGGCGATGGATTTGTACGGCGCAGGGCACGGTAAAGGTCAAAGGGCGGGGCGGAAAAGGGGGTTTGGAAACGCTGGCTGAGGACGACCTGGAAGATGTCACCGTCGAGGATGTGTTCTTTGGCCGCTAAAACCATGTCGTGATATTCATCAACCGCAGTGTTAGACTGGCGTCCTTGCGCGGCAATGTCAGCGGCGTCAGCTTCTGCGTGGCTGTTCGCGCTTTGGGGCGAGACAGCAAACGGCGCAGAGAGCTTTTCAATCGCTGCGTCGATGCGTCTTTGCGCGTCATCCCAGGCGTCTTGTGCTGCGACCCCCGGCGTTGGTCGAATAGGGGTGATGACAATGATCTCTTGTCTCACATTATCAAACACCGCAATCAGCGTTGGTCGAAACATGATTGCATCGGGCAAGTCGGTGTAGGATGGCGGGGCGCTCGGGAGTTTTTCAAGCTGCCGGACCATGTCATAGCCCAGAAAACCGAATACACCCGCCGCCATTGGCGGTGCATCTTCGGGAAGGTCGATGCGAGATGCGTCGACGAATGCCTTGAGGCTTTCCAGTGGGGACGTTTTTTCTTCGACAAAGTCCGCTGGATCAGACGCAAACTGAGTATTTAAAGCGGCCTTGTCACCATTAGCGCGCCATACCGCGTCGGGGCGCATGCCGATGATTGAATAGCGACCAAGTTGATCTCCGCCCTCGACGGATTCAAGAAGAAACGCGTTTGTTTCATTGGCCGCAAGCTTCAAATAGGCGGAAACCGGTGTGTCGAGATCACTTACCAGACGCCGCCCGATAATCTGTGCTGCGCCTAATTGATAGGTTTTCTGAAAGCTATGAAATTCCGGCGTCACAAGTTCACGCTGCTGAACACGGTATCGATCTCTTCCTGATTGGTTTTTACACCGAGATCTTGTTGTACTGCGGAGATATAGGCGTCGATCAGTTCTTGATCCAGTTGGAAGCCTAGATATTGGCGCATGATCTGGACCTGATCCTGCGCGGCGCGCGCCGGGTCCAGTTTCACATCTTCTACAACCACAACGGCTTTTGCCTGACCATTGCCGGCATTGCCGGATACCACATCGCCGACTGAGGCGGTGAAGACCTTATCGCTGAGTTCTGCTGACAGGGCGATGATTTCTGTCGACCGCCGGGAAATGGTCTCGTTAATCGCCTCTGCACCGATTTGGGCAGCACCATCGCTCAGGCTGGTCTCGCGCGCTGTTGCGGCAAGTTTTTCTACCGCCGTATCAACTCGACGGCGGATTTCGTCTCTGCGCCAGGCGGTTTCAACCTTTGGCTGAACATCCTCAAATGGTTGCAATGCTGCGGGGGTAATCGTGTCCACTGCAACAAAGAAATAGCCGCCATCATCGGCAAGCTCGACAGCTTCTGATTGCTCGCCTTCATCAAGTAAAAACGCTTCAGCCAGGACCTTGCCTGGCACGTCGGCGATAATTTCACCGCCTGCGCCAAAGCTGAAGGAATCAATTGGACCGAAGGTTTTTGCGTCCAGGCCTGCCGCAAACGCGGCGTCTATAAGGCCTGCGCCTTTGTCGCGTTCATTTTCGACGCTCTCCACGGCTTCGTAGATCATCCGCCTTGTATCGCTGGCCAGAAGCTGATCGCGAATCTCATCCTTCACGTCATCGAATGTCTGAATGCGCTCTTCGGTGATGTCGACAATCTTTACAATCGTATAGCCAAAAGTCCCGTCGATCGGCCCGATGACATCGTCCAGGCTGGCATCTTCGGAAAAAGCGGCCGCGGCGACGTTTGGATCGAGAACATCAGTTTTGGCGATGTCGGTGAATGTTACGGCGTCAAGGGAGAGCCCACGCTCGGTGGCTATCGCTGAAAATTCTTCACCTTGTGCGAGTTTGGCGCGGGCTGCTGCCGCCTGGCCCTCATTGTCGAACGTGACCTGATAGATGGTGCGCGTTTCGGCCTGCTCATATTGGCGTTCACGATTGGCGTCATAAATTTCGCGAAGCTTCTCCTCGCTTGCGGCATCATCATTCTGAAACATCTCTTTACTGAGAATCAGCGCCGTAAATGTGCGCAGCTCCGGCCTTGTGAACGTCGCCGGGTTGTCAGCATGAAATGCGCGCAAGTCTTCTTCAGTCGGTTCTTTGCCATCGCCGGCATTTTCTGGCGTTACGACAACATAGGAGATTTGGCGTTCTTCAATTTCACGCAGTGAAAACGGATCGGCAAACGCAGTTGGGGCTGGCGCGGCACCGGTGAGCGAGCTGACGAGCTGGCTGCGCAGCAGATCGACCCGCATGAGCTCCTCAAACTGCTGAACCGAGATATTGTACTGCTGCACGATGGCATTCAAAGTTTGATAGTCGAATTTCCCCGAAGACGGGTTCTGGAAGCGTTCATCGGAGTTCAAGAAGTCGCGCACGACGCTGCGCGGGATGGTGAGACCCAAACTGGTCGAGGCTTGCTCCAATGTCGCACGGGTTCGCAAATTTGCGAGAACGAGGAGGGGGACACCTTCCCTGATCGCATCAGCCTGGGTGTAGGCCGTGTCACTTTGTAAACGCCGGTTTTGCACTTCGCGATTGAATTCGCGTTGCAGCTCATTGGCGGAGTAGACTTTATCGCCGACTTTAAGGGCGCTGCGCTGGGCAATGTTCTGTGGACCGGGAACGCCAGTGATGGCGAAGGACAAGATGATTAATCCCCCCACGACAAAGACAATGGTTTTGGTCAGGCCTTTTTTTATGCTTTTCAACATGTCCAAGACGTCCCTTTATAGTGTACTGCACGCGTCATGCTGGACGTGATATAGGGCTGCGCTCCCAGGAACAAGCGGGAGGGGCGGATCTCCGCAAAGTGAGATTGCTTTTTCTTACAGCTTCCTTAGATGCCAGCAAAGGAGGGGCATTCATGACGCCGTTGATCGCAGGAAATTGGAAAATGAACGGTCTGGCCGCCGCGCGCGTCGAGGTGGATAGGCTGGTTGAGGCGCGCAATGGTGGGCACCAGGCCGCCGCGCGAGACGATATTGATGTTCTCGTCTGTCCACCGGCTACGCTACTGGCCCCTTTTGCAGCGGAATTCGCCGAAAAGGGCGTTTTGTGGGGCGGGCAGGATTGCCACGGGTCAGCTTCAGGCGCCCATACCGGCGATATAAGCGCAGAAATGCTGGCCGATGCCGGCGCAGGGTTTGTTATTGTCGGCCATTCAGAGCGCCGCGCAGATCATGGTGAAGGCGATAATGTGGTCAAGGCGAAGGCCGAAGCGGCCCTAAGGGCGGGGCTGACGCCGATTGTGTGTGTCGGTGAGACCAAAGATCAACGCGAAGCAGGCGATGCTGAGCGCGTCGTAGGTGGTCAATTGGCGGGCTCCATGCCAGCACCCGAGACGGTGGGTGATCGCGAGATTGTAATTGCTTATGAACCGGTCTGGGCAATCGGGACGGGGTTAACGCCGACGCTGGACGACATCGCCAGCATGCATAGTTTTATTCGTGGGGCCGTCGGGCCGACGCGGCGAATTCTCTATGGTGGATCGGTTAAGCCAACGAATGCAAAAGATATTCTCCGGGTTGATCATGTTGGCGGTGCCCTTGTCGGCGGCGCAAGCCTTAAGGCAGATGATTTCATCGAGATTATTGCAGCAGCCTGAGTAACCAGTTTGGGTCCATCAGATTTCCCCCTGTTGTCGTTTAATTTGGGAATGGTAGAGCGTTAATGATTGGTCGTGTCGTGATGATATTGCTCGCCGGAATTGCCGGGTTAATTCTTGTTGCAATTATCTTTGGCGCGGCGCGCGTTCAGCAATTTGAGGACAATGCACCGGCGATTGGCGAATTCGTTGAGGTGCTTGGTGTCAAGCTGCATGTGGTTGATATCGGCCCCAAGGAAAGCGACCTTGCGCCCGTTGTGTTAATCCATGGTGCCAGCTCAAATTTGCGAGACATGCTGATTTCTTTGGGAGAATCACTGAGCCAAGAAAGACGCGTGCTGATATTTGACCGTCCCGGGCATGGGTATTCTGCCCGTCCAGATGATGGCTGGAAACTCGATCGGCAGGCTGATTTGATTTACCGCGCAGCGCTGGCGCGCGGTGCGGAACGGCCCATCATTGTCGGGCAATCCTTTGGCGGCGCGGTGGCCCTTGCATTAGGCCTGCAGCATCAGGCAGAACTGGCCGGGCTGGTTCTTCTGGCACCGGTCAGTCATGAATGGCCCGGCGGTGTTGCATGGTATAACCGTGCTGCTGGTATACCGGTGATTGGCGGGCTACTGGTGCGCAGCGTATTGCCATTTTATGGACCAGCGACCATTGACGGGAGTATCAAAACGGCTTTCGCGCCCCTTGACCCCCCTGAAAACTACATCCTGCGTTCCGGGGTTGAACTTCTGTTCCGTCCACGGAACTTTTCGAGCAATGCAGAAGACCTGCGCTTTTTGAAGCGGCAGGTCATTCAGCAACAGCACAGATACACCGAGCTCGCATTGCCAGTGATGATTGTGGCCTCTGATGATGATTCAACCGTTAGTACGCGCCTTCATGCCGAAGCATTGGCCCGGGAGGTCCAGCGGGCGGATTTCGTCCGGCTGAAAACTGGCGGGCACCCGCTGCAGCATACCAAAACAGATATCGCGGTTGATATGATAAAGCGCCTCGACGGTATCGAACGTTGAATTGCCTCGTTTCGTCGAAATCTGCCTATGAACCTTGTTCCATTGGTGCTGTATTTTATGTAGGTGGGCGCGAAGCAGTTTTCTGACGGAGGGGTAAATGAGGTTATTAGGGCGCATTCTTGCAGGATTGGCGGCGTTGCTGGTTGTCGCCGCCCTGGGTCTTTATTCAGCCTTTTGGTGGAAGCCAATCGGTATCAATAATTACGTCAACAAGTTCATGATCGAGTTCGCGATTGAATCGCCAGAGCTCCTGACCAATCTGGGCTTGATTGATAACACCCCCTTTGATTTCCATTCCGGCAAACTTGGCTCTTATACAAAAGAACAGGAAGATAAATCATTAGAGCGGCTTCGCGCACGGCGGGCCGGGCTCGATAAATATGGGCCGGAGGGGCTTTCTGGACAGGAACTCCTCACCTGGGAGATTGCCGTTTGGTTTATGGACGACATATTGCGCCAGGCGGAATTTGAATATTCCGGTTACCGCGTCAATCAGATCTCTGGACCATTTGTGAATCTGCCACAATTTTTGACCGATACCCATGTCATCAAAAACGAAAAAAGCGTTAGTCGATATATCAGCAGACTGAATGAATTTGGTCGAGTCATTGAGGAGGTAAAGGCGCGCATTGAAGATGATCGGGCTAATGGCGTCACGCCGCCTGATTTCATCATTGAAAAGACTCTTGGCGGGATGCGATCCTTCATAGAAGGTGGCGCAGCTGAGAACCCCCTTGCGACAACGATGCCGGATAAATTGGCGAAGATTGAGGGGCTATCAGATAAGGCTGCTGAAGCGTATATGGCCGAGATTGAAGGGGTCATCGAGAACACGATCATCCCTGGCTATGAAAGTGTGATTGCCCTGTTTGAAGATATGGCAGAAACGGCAAATCATGATGCTGGTATTTGGCGGCTGCCACATGGAGATGCGATTTACGCCGCGGCGCTGAAGTCGAACACCACAACCGACATGACGCCGGATGAAGTGCATAATATTGGACTTGAGGAAGTTGCTCGGATCGAATCTGAGATGGATGCGATACTGCAATCGGAAGGCCGGATTGATGGTTCGGTATCCGAACGCGTTAAGGCGCTGATGAGCGACCCTGAGCAGATATTCCCGAATACCGATGAAGGCCGTCAGGCCATGTTGGATTACCTGAACGAGTTGAATGACGCATTACTGGCGCGCGCTGGGGATTTCTTCAATACGTTGCCGCCGCAGCCATTGGAAATCGTTCGTGTTCCTGAATACTCGCAAGACTCAGCCCCAGGCGGATACTATCAGCAACCTGCACTTGATGGATCGCGCCCTGGCCGATTCTATATCAATCAGAAAAATACAGCTGATAATCCGAAATGGACACTACCGACCCTCATGTACCATGAGGGCGCACCCGGCCATCATTTCCAGATTGCCTTGCAGATGAACTTGAAAGGTGTGCCTCAATTGCGGAAATTCCCGTTATTTACAGCCTATGCCGAGGGCTGGGCACTATACGCGGAACGAATGGTGTCTCTCGATATGGGCGTGTATGAAGACGACGCATTAGGCGATCTGGGGCGTTTACAGGCTGAGATGTTCCGCGCGGTGCGTCTCGTCGTCGATACAGGTATGCATGCCAAGCGGTGGTCGCGCGAAGACGCTATCGATTACATGGTCGCAAAAACCGGCATGACCGAGGCGGAGGTGACCCGCGAAATCGAACGCTACGTCGTTTGGCCTGGCCAGGCGACATCCTACAAATCCGGTCAATTGGCGATTATAGCAATGCGCGAAAAAGCGGAGGCTGCCCTCGGGGATGACTTCGACCTCAGGGGCTTCCACGATGTGTTGCTGAATAATGGCGCAATGCCGCTCGGCGTGCTGGATGCGCAAGTTGATGCCTGGATCGCCGCGCAATAGTGTGCGGCGATAAATGTGACGGGTATCGATTGCTCGTCGGTTTCAGAACGTCAATTCGGTGTTCGAAGCGGTGGAAAACCGTCAACGGTCGTAAAGCTCTGTCTAGTGCCAAGGCTTGCATGCCGGGAGTGAGTGGCGTATTGCGTCGCAAATTGGTTGCGGGAACTGGTTGCAAGACCGGCCGTGGACGATTATCTCCCACAATCTGACGGGTGCGCTGACTTAATTGGCGCGCTCGTGTTCGGTTGGCTTTGTCCCTCGCGAAATCTGGATCTGCCCCATGTTGAATGTCGTTTTGACGATACACGTTCTGATTGTTCTGGCGCTCATCGGCGTCGTTCTGTTGCAGCGCTCCGATGGCAGTGCCCTGGGCATTGGCGGCGGCGGTGGCGGCGGCGGCGGGTTTATGACCGGTGCTGGCGCAGCAGATGCGCTTACCCGCACAACATCGATCCTGGCGGCCTTGTTTTTTGCAACATCCCTCGGGCTTGCGATTTTCGCTCAGCCTGTCGAAAGTCAGAATGATCTTATCGAGGATCTGACAGGTACGAGCATTCGCGATCCTAATGAACCGACGACGGCGGAAGATCTCTTGCGCACCTTGGGCGGCGATACAGAGGGTGTCGACACCGAAGATGACGGCGATAATGGTGCTGATGCCACAAGTGTTCAGGCGGAACAGCCATCGGCGGCAAGTGACGACGCTTCAGAAGGTGATGAAACTGGTGATGAATCGCCTCCCGCTGAGCGCCCCTAGCAGTGGTGCGCCGCGAGGATGAAGCGCGGTCCGACCTTAAATTGTCGCACAGTGGGAAAAAACAGCATTTCTGAATGAGAAATTGCTTTCCTCATTGATCAAAACCGCGCTAAGTCGAGCGCCCATGGCGCGGTTTATTTTCATCACCGGCGGCGTGGCCTCCTCACTCGGCAAAGGCGTAGCAGCGGCGGCTCTCGGCGCGCTTCTCCAGGCTCGTGGTTACAAGGTAAGGCTGCGGAAGCTGGACCCCTATCTCAATGTCGATCCAGGCACGATGTCGCCTTATCAGCATGGCGAAGTCTTTGTCACTGATGATGGTGCCGAGGCGGATCTCGATCTTGGTCATTATGAGCGTTTCACCGGGGTGTCGGCCGCGCAGTCGGACAACATCACCACGGGGCGGATCTATCAACAGATCATCGAGCGCGAACGTCGCGGTGATTATCTAGGCGCGACGGTCCAGGTCATTCCCCATGTGACCGATGCAATCAAAGATTTCGTTCTTAGCGGCGTTGACGACATTGATTTCGTGATTTGTGAAATCGGCGGCACGGTGGGGGATATTGAGGGTTTGCCCTTCTTCGAGGCCATTCGCCAATTGGGCAATGAGTTGCCCCGCGGTGACGCCGTTTTCGTTCATCTCACCTTGTTGCCGTTCATCCCATCTGCTGGCGAATTGAAAACCAAACCCACCCAGCATTCTGTTAAAGAGCTGCGGTCCATCGGTATCCAGCCAGATATATTGTTAGTCCGTGCCGACCGGCCAATCCCGGCGAGCGAGCGGCGCAAGATTGCGCTGTTCTGTAATGTAAGGCCTTCCGCGGTGGTCCAGGCGCTCGATTGTGCAACGATTTATCAGGTGCCACTGTCTTATCATGACGAGCGTTTTGACGATGAAGTGCTTGCCGCTTTTGGCATTTCCGATGCGCCGCCTTTGGAGCTCGCTCAATGGCAAAACGTGGTGGACCGTGTCACCAAACCGGATGGCGAAGTGAAAATCGCCATTGTTGGCAAATATACCTCGTTGAAGGATGCCTATAAGTCCTTGATCGAGGCGGTAGTTCATGGCGGGATAGCTAATAATGTCCGTGTCCGTATTGAATGGATTGATGCGGAAACGTTTAGCAATCAGGAAGACGCTTTGGCTGGTCTTAAAGACGTGCATGCCATCCTGGTTCCAGGCGCTTTCGGAGAGCGTGGTGCACGCGGTAAAATCGAAGCAATTCGCTTTGCGCGAGAGCGCGAAGTGCCCTTTTTCGGCATTTGCTATGGGATGCAGATGGCTGTCATCGAGGCGGCGCGGAACCTTCTTGGTATTGACGACGCCACATCGTCAGAATTCGGAGAAGAGGGCACACACCTCGTTGGGCTGATGACGGAATGGGCGCGCGGGAACGATCAGGAAAATCGCCAGGAGGGCGGCGATCTTGGCGGTACCATGCGCCTTGGGGCATACCCGGCGCGCCTTCGTGACGCGAGTAAGGTCGCTGAAATCTACGGCAAGTCTGAAATCGAAGAACGACATCGCCATCGCTATGAGGTTGATGTTAGCTGGGCAGAACGTTTGTCGGAGCAAGGGGTTGTTTTCTCCGGGCTTTCCCCGGATGGCCGTTTGCCGGAGATATTGGAAATCCCGGATCATCCCTGGTTTGTCGGTGTTCAGTACCACCCTGAACTAAAATCGCGTCCGTTTGATCCGCACCCGCTGTTTGCGGCGTTTGTCGAGGCTGCCGTGACACGTTCGCGGTTGGTGTAATAATTAACCAGTGAACACATCCTTGACTGTCTGATCTCGCCGCACCGGGGTAAATCCTGTTGCAGCCGGCGGGTAGAATTTGAGTTGCAACCCCAAAAGCCTAGCTGTCTATTCTTGGCCAACGCATTTTTGTGATGGAGACTGCTGATGTATATGCCCGTATTGGTGACTGGAGCTTCAAGTGGCATTGGTGAAGCGGTTGCCGTGCGGCTTGCGCAATATGGCTTTAAGGTCTGGGCTGGCGCGCGGCGAATAAACCGGATGAAGGCGCTGGAAGGCCTTGGACAAGGACGGATCACGGCAATTGAGCTCGACGTTACGGATGAAGGGTCGATTGGCAGGGCCTTGAAGACCATCAACGAAGATGGCTCGCCACTTTTCGGTCTTGTCAACAATGCTGGCGTTTCCGTGACCGGGCCGATTGAGGAACTCCAACTGAATGAATGGCGCCGGCAATTCGAAACAAACGTTTTCGGCCTTGTGGCGATGACGAAGGCAGTTGTGCCACAGATGCGTGAGGCTGGCCGCGGACGGGTCATCAATATTGGGTCGATCGCGGGGCGGATTGTACCCCCTTTTATGGGAGCCTATGCCGGATCAAAACACGCGGTGGAAGGGATCACCGATGGCATGAGGCGCGAGTTTGCGCTGCATGGGCTGAAGGTGAGCCTGATCCGTCCCGGTTTTATCAACACCGCTTTTGGTGAGCAGGAACAAGAAGGCCTCGTGCCGTTTATGGCTGAGGGGCGGCCATATGCAAATGCTGTCTCGCAGATGAAAGCCTGGCATGCAAAAGGGCATCCGCAAGGTGCATCGTCAATGGACGTCGCCGATGCGGTGCTGGACGCGCTGACCGCTAAACGGCCCCATGGTCGATATACAGTCCCGAAGAAATATATCGGTCCGCTGATGTTGAGAAACCTTGCGCCATCGGCAATTGTTGACCGATTATTCGCGCGAATAACTGGCGTTAATGGCGGATGATGGAGCCGATAGTGCAAAAATACGTAGATCCGACGCGCGACCAATTTAAAGGCATGATGAGTTTGCCCGATGACGGGCCGATCCATATGTTGAATATGCTCAGGTTTCGCGCTGTTGCGGCCTATCCGAGCGGTCACAGCGCGGAAGGTGGTAATCTGACCGGTGCAGAAGCCTACGCGCTTTACGGCCAGAAGAGCGCCCCGATTTTCAGCCGCGTTGGCGGTGAGATCGCCATGTTATGGTCGCCCAAACTTGTGGTGATTGGTCCGGAAGATGAAGCCTGGGATCGGGTCTTTATTGCGCAATACCCGAACGCTGCCGCGTTTGGTGAGATGGTGAAAGATCCGGATTATCAAACTGCAGTGGTCCATCGTCAGGCGGCGGTGGAAACCTCCCGCCTCATTCGGCTTTCCCCTAAAGATGTCGGCGGTAATTTCGCGGATTAATATTGGGCTATCCCTCAAAACGTGGCGGGGATATTGCCGGAAATCTGGACGCAGAGCTGCTGGGTTTGGGTAAAGAGCTGCTCCGTTCGGGTGATATGTGAGTCACCTAGCGACATTTTGACCAAATATAGAATTCTCGGCGAAGAAACGTCGTCGATTTTGCGTGAAGGCTTTGCGCCATCTCATAATCCGGTTAGAACGCATAAGTTCGGTTTGCCGATATCCGCGTCGCGAGAGCGGCGTTGGTGTCGTGTGTAGCCGAAAATTCAGAAACTGCCTCCAATTTTGGAGGCGTTAATTCCCAAGGGATTGCTATGCCGACGCCGGTTCTGATGCCCGCCCTGTCTCCTACGATGGAAGAGGGCACACTCGCGAAATGGAATGTGCAGGAGGGCGATAAGGTTTCTTCCGGCGACGTCATCGCTGAGATTGAAACCGACAAAGCGACCATGGAGGTTGAAGCCGTCGACGAGGGTGTTGTCGGCAAAATCCTGGTTGCCGCCGGCACAGAGAACGTGAAAGTCAATGTGCCGATCGCGGTGCTTCTGGACGATGGTGAAAGCGCCGGTGACGTGGACCTGTCCCAGCTAAATGGTGCATCTGCACCTGCGCCCGATGCCGGTGAAGTCAGCGGGGCAGATGTATCGTCTTCTGACACCGGCCCATCACTCCTGCCGAATGCGGCGGATGATCCAGAGTTACCTGCTGATGTGACGATGGTTCAGACCACTGTTCGCGACGCTTTGCGCGACGCGATGGCCGAAGAAATGCGCCGTGATGGGGATGTCTTCCTCATGGGCGAGGAAGTGGCTGAATATCAGGGGGCATATAAAGTTTCGCGCGGGTTGCTGGAGGAATTTGGCGACAAACGCGTCATCGATACGCCAATCACGGAATATGGTTTTGCTGGACTGGGCGTTGGTGCAGCTTTTTCGGGGCTGAAACCTGTCGTTGAATTCATGACCTGGAACTTCGCGATGCAGGCGATTGACCACATCATCAATTCCGCAGCCAAAACCCGCTATATGTCCGGTGGTCAGATGGCGAGCCCGATTGTATTCCGTGGCCCGAACGCGGCCGCCAGCCGGGTCGCCGCGCAACACTCCCAGGATTATGCGCCGTGGTATGGTCATGTGCCCGGCCTGATTGTTATCGCGCCGTATTCTGCAGCGGATGCCAAAGGCCTGTTGAAAGCGGCGATCAGAGATCCAAACCCTGTCGTGTTTCTCGAGCATGAACTGCTTTATGGCGACGTTATGGACGTGCCGGCGGTTGACGATTGGGTGCTACCCATTGGCAAGGCAAAGGTCGTTCGCGAAGGGACAGATGTCACCATAGTCTCTTACTCGCGCGGGGTGAAATTCTCCCTGGACGCGGCGGAACAATTGGCAAATGAAGGGGTGTCGGCTGAAGTCGTTGATATCAGGACACTGCGTCCCCTGGATGTTGCCACCATTGTTGAGAGCCTGAAGAAAACAAACCGTCTCGTCACCGTTGAAGAATCATGGGGGCCATTCGGTGTTGGTGCGGAAATCGCCTGGCAGGTTGTTCAGCACGGTTTTGACTATCTCGATGCGCCGCCTGCCCGGGTCTGTCAGAAGGATGTGCCATTACCATATGCGGCCAATCTGGAGGCTTTGAGTTTGCCGAACGCAGCGGATATTGTGCAGGCGGTAAATGGTGTCCTCTACAAGGATTAAATCGATGCGAAAGGCCTGTTTTTGTCTTTCAGCGAAAACGTTCCTGCCAATAGCGCCATGTTTGGCGCGCCTGGATTAGTACGTTTGCAGATGGTGCGCTTATTGTTGGCGCGACAATATAAGAGAAGTTACGTCTTCTAAGTTTTCAGAGGAAGAGCATAAATGCCCACCCCGATTCTCATGCCCGCCCTTTCGCCGACAATGGAAGAAGGCACGCTCGCTAAATGGAATGTCAAAGAGGGCGATGTTGTGTCGTCCGGAGATGTCATTGCAGAGATTGAAACCGATAAGGCGACGATGGAAGTTGAGGCCGTCGACGAGGGGAAAGTTGGCAAGATTCTCATCGATGCGGGTACGGAAAATGTCAAAGTCAATGCGCTGATCGCCGTATTGCTGGATGATGGTGAGAGTGCTGGCGACATCGATTTGGGGGCGTTGAGTGGCGATACTTCCGCATCTGCGCCAGCGGTTGAAGCTGCACCGCCCGCCACGCCTGCTGCGAATGGTAATGCGTCTGCTTCGGCAAGTGCTCCTGCAAAGGTGAATGGTGCTGCGCCAACGCCGGCCAAAAGCGGTCGTATTTTTGCCTCGCCTCTGGCAAAACGTATCGCCAAAAACGAAGGTCTCAATCTGCAACTTGTGACGGGCACCGGTCCGCATGGGCGTGTCGTTAAGCGGGATGTTGAAAAGGCACTGAAAGAGGGAACCGGTAAAGCCGAGGCGCCGGCGGTTGAATTTGTTCCCGCCCCTGCGTCGGTTGACGCGCGCCTCTATCCGCCCGAGAGCTACAATGCCGTCAAGGTGGACGGAATGCGCAAGGTGATCGCCAAGCGTTTGTCTCAAAGCTTCAACCAGGAAGTACCCCATTTCCCGCTTAATGTAGACATCGAACTGAACAAGCTTCTCGCAACCCGGGCAGCGATAAATGCAACATCGCCGAAGGATGGCGAGGGCGCGTTCAAGCTTTCCGTGAATGATTTTATCATTAAAGCAAATGCAATGGCGCTCAAAGCGGTTCCAGAGGCCAATGCAACCTATACGGACGAAGCAATCCTGCTCCATAAGCATGCCGATATAGGGGTTGCCGTCGCTATTGATGGTGGTTTGATCACGCCGATTGTATGGAAGGCGGAAGAAAAAGGTCTGAAACAGATCTCCGCTGAAATCAAAGATATGGCTGGGCGCGCGCGCAATCGGAAGCTGAAGCCGGAAGAATATCAGGGTGGGACATTTTCCGTTTCCAATCTCGGCATGTTTGGGATTACGAGTTTCGCCTCCATCGTGAACCAGCCTCATGGCGCGATCATGTCCGTTGGTGCCGGGGAGGAGCGCGTTGTCGTCAGGAATGGTGAAATGGTAATCCGTACCATGATGACGGTCACATTGACCTGTGATCACCGGGTTGTCGACGGCGCTGTCGGCGCTCAGTTTCTGGCGGCGTTCAAACAGTTTTGCGAAGAGCCAGCGGCGATGTTGCTCTAAAGGCGGCCCTCAGATACTTGTGGTTGATCTTGGAACCTGTATCCTTCTGGCAATAAACCTTCGGGCAGTGGATTTGACTGGCTTGGTTGAACCGAAGGACGGGAGTGTGAAATGCCAGATAGTGGCGAGGTAAAAGATACCCAAAGGGCCAAATTTACCGCGATGACCGAAGGCACGGCGGAAGATTGGGCGATTATTGCGGGCGAATATATTCCCTTCGCGGCGCAAGGCGGCAAACGCATTCTTGATCATTTAAAGCTTTTAGCCGGTGATAGCGGTGGATTTCCGGTTGACCGTCTTACCCATAGTCTGCAAACAGCGACCCGCGCGCACCGTGATGGCCGGGATGAAGAATATGTCGTGTGCGCACTTTTGCACGATATTGGAGATATGCTCGGGGCGTATAACCACCCGGACATTGCTGCGTCAATTCTGCAACCATTCGTATCCGAACAAAACCATTGGATGGTCGCCAAGCATGGTATTTTCCAAGGGTACTATTTCTTCCACCATTTAGGGATGGACCGCAATATGCGGGATGGATTGCGGGACCATCCGCATTTCGAATACACGGCGGAATTTTGCGAGAAGTATGATCAAACGGCGTTTGACCCAAATTATGAGTCAATGCCGCTGGAGGCTTTCGAGCCGATGGTGATGAAACTGTTTCAGGCACCGAAGAATTCAATATATGGTGACGCGCAGCCGGGTTAGGCTATTTGTGGTTTGCCAGTTTTATGATTTTTCAGTAGCGGCGCACGGGAATCGCTAGCGTAACCTTTGTGCCCGGAGAAAGTCATAGTCTTGCTGGCACGCTTTTGCTGCCGCCGCAGCGTGGGCGGGCATTTTTGCTCTCGGGGCGTCATCTGTCGGCGCAGTAAAGCCGGTGGATTTGTTGACGGCATCATACCAATGGGGCCCCCACGGACCATCGCTCTTGCGGGGGCCAGCTGGCCAGTTAAGCATTTGTGGTAAAAACGGAATGCCTAACGCTTCACACAGTTTTGTTAAAATGTTTTCCGGGTCAGCCAGGATGTCTTCAGAAGAGACAATCGGGAAGGCGCGGTTTTCGTGCGCGTAGTGATGTGCGACCCGCCGCACGATGCGATAACTTTCGACAATCGGGGTGAGGTCTTCGAATTTTCTCGCGTAAGACGCCGCCATTGATGCGGGATCCCGGATAAGTGCGAAACCTCTGTGAGCTGATAACCAGTCCAGCGGTGTGTTGTTGTCTATGTGAAAAGCGATGTGTTTATGGAAGCGAATTGTAGCAGGCGGTGATGCTGGTGCATTAACCCAACTGACAACATCGTCGAAGCCCGTTGGGTAAGCTGAAAGCGTTTCATCGCGGTAGGGGTGGTGAATCCCTGAGCTGGTCAGCCATCTCGCATAGAAAGGTTCGTCTACCACTTCGGTATCAGGACGATTTTCAAATGACCGCATCATTGCTGTGGAAATGTTTCGCGGACCGGACCACATGGAAATATGAATGGTACCCGACGTCATGATATGTCACGTCCGCGAGCGATATCGGCTGCAACAAGTTCTTGATACGCCGCTTGCAATTGCTGGGTGAACGGGCCGATTTCATTGTTTATGCTGCGGCCGTCGACATCTTGCACTGGCGTCAAGCCCGCAAACGTGCCCGTCACGAAGGCTTCATCGGCACCATAGACGTCTGTTAGCGAGAAGTTCCTTTCACGGACGGTAAGGCCAATATCCCTTGCAACTTTTATGACCATTGCCCGCGTAATGCCGCCAAGGCAGAAATCGCCGCTGGATGTCCAGACTTCGCCATCGCGTATAATAAAGAAATGTGTGGAATTACAGGTTGCAACGAAGCCATGGGGGTCCAGCATAAGGGCTTCATCGGCGCCGGATTTTGTGGCCTGAATGCATGCCATAATGCAATTCAGTTTGGAGTGACTGTTCAGTTTCTGGTCCTGAACATCGGGATAGCCACGGCGCACGTGAACCGTGAAAAGAGAAATCGGCGCATTGGATGAAGGCGTTTTAAACTCGGGTATAATCACAATTGTTGGAGGACTGATCGTCGCGCGCGGATCTTGATAGGGTGTTGCTTTGATGCCCCGCGACACCATGAGCCGAATATGAACGCCCTCATGGGCATTGTTTGCGTCCAGACATTGGTAAAGGCGTGCTGTGAGTTCATCTTTCGATAGCGGTAAGTCGAAATCGAGGGTTTTTGCCCCATCGTAAAGCCTACGCAAATGCATCTCCCGAAATGCAATCACTCCCTTCCCATCTGGACCGGGATAGACGCGAAGGCCTTCCCAAACGCCGTCGCCCAGGACAAAGCCTGAGTCAAATACCGATATTTTTGCCTCTTCGCGGGCAAATAACGCGCCATTGATGTCAATCAGTATTGTGTCGTTTCGCGGGTCGGGGGCGTAGGCGTGGGTGGAATGGGACATGGCTCTCATCACTCTAATGAACTATTGCCCGACAATCGCGCAGCATCACAACCAGGTCAAACCTTCCGTGATGATATGCCGTTTGTGGACCGGTTAGTGTTTTCCGTGGTATTCTGAGTGGTGTTGCGGTGTTGCGTGTTTTGGCGAACGTTCATTCCTTGAACCTATTTTCAGGCTGCGCAAACTCCTTGCAGATCAGCACGAAAATTGTGCTCGGCTAATCGGTCGCTTTGCGTGCGGACGATGATGGAAAGTGACAATGGTCGCCGGAAGGGCGATGACGGGATGTGTGGCTAAATCGGGGTTGGGGTGCCGCGGCCTGCTCAGCTAGAACTCTAGAGCTTCTTTAGGGGCGTTTACATAATCTGCTTTTTGTCTTCCTGTTTTACGTGCCATTATGCTGTTGGCG
>SHAI01000149.1 GCA_004213235.1 Parvularculaceae bacterium | reverse complement strand
CCAGGTGCAAAGCGCAGGCCCCGACGAGGCGGACAAGGATAAGTCCGAAGACGAGCTGAAAGATGAATATCGCAAGATTGCCGAGCGCCGCGTGCGATTGGGGCTCGTTCTGGCGGAAATCGGTAAAAAGGCCGACGTAAAGGTACCGGCGGATCAGCTACAGCAAGCCGTTCAGCAGCGCGCACTTCAGGAAGCGCAAATGCTGCAAATGCAGGGTCAGGATATAGATCCGCGGCAGGTTCTTGAATTTTATACGCAAAATCCGGACGTGATTGCCCAGATCCGTGCCCCGCTATTCGAGGAAAAGGTTGTCGACTTTATCTTCGAACGTGCAACGGTGACGGAGAAGACGGTCTCGAAAGACGAATTATTCGAAGATCCCGACGGCGACATCTAATCGCGTCTAGATTGTCGTGGCTGGCGATGATACAGCCGCGACGTGATTTGTGAACTTGTCAACACTCGCTTAAGCCGAACCGTGCCACAACGTCCTTGTGGCTGGTCTGGTGCTTCGTTTGTGGGGAGGCAAACCCCATAACCGAGTTGTCGAAAGGCTTTTACCGCCTGTCGCGAATCATGACGTTTGTCCCCTTGTGGGGCGAAGTCCCCGCTAGAACTCGGTGTTTTTGAAACGCCAAGAAAGAAATGAGAGTGCCGGGCGGGCCTGTCCGGCGCGGTCATGCGCCATGTTAACATGCGTGTGGCCGGAAGATGACCTGACCAGTGGAGAATGGTAGCCCGATGAAAGATCCAAACGATATTTATATGAACATGCTCGTGCCGATGGTTGTCGAGCAGTCGAGCCGTGGGGAGCGTTCTTACGATATCTATAGCCGGCTCCTGAAAGAGCGGATCATTTTTCTTTCCGGACCTGTTCATGATGCGATGTCGACGCTCGTGGTCGCTCAGCTTTTGTTCCTCGAAGCGGAAAATCCAAAAAAAGAGATTTCCATGTATATCAATTCGCCTGGCGGGTCCGTTTCCGCTGGTCTGGCGATGTACGATACCATGCAGTTTATCCGTCCGGCCGTCAGCACAATGGTGACTGGCATGGCGGCGTCCATGGGCTCGCTGCTGCTCGCGGCGGGTGAGAAGGGGATGCGCTATTCCCTGCCGAATTCGCGGATCATGGTGCACCAGCCTTCGGGCGGATTTCAGGGCCAGGCGTCAGATATTGAACGTCACGCGCAAGATATCATCAAGATCAAGCGCCGGCTGAACGAGATCTACGTCCACCATACGGGTCAATCCTATGAGACCATTGAGCGGACCCTGGACCGTGATCATTTCATGGATCCAGCCGAAGCTCTTGATTTCGGACTGGTTGACCAGGTGATTGATAAGCGATCGGCCGGGGCAGAAGAATAGAAAAGCTGACCCGGGTGCCAGGCCGCATTTCTGAAGGAAAACCTTCGGAAAATGCGGTTTGCGGCAGAATTGGCGCAATTTGTGCATCATCACTTTGCATCAGCCGGGAACCGGCTTTGACCCCAAGGTTTTTACAAAAGGTATTGTGTGCTGATGCGGCGCGCGTGTACCGTTTGACGGTGATATAACCCAGTTGGTATGTTGCACCGCCGTTTGTTGACCAGGTGAGGGGCATGAAGTCGCCATAATGGTGTGCTTAAAAAGCGGCGAGCTCGGTCGCCAGGGCGGGAATGCCGCTTACCGTGAAGGCGGGTTTCTTCGGGAGCCGACACCCCTTGGATGGGGCAGATATTAAATGTTTTTGCGTTTAATATCGTCTGGCAGAACGACGGCGTTCCGATACAGCGCCGAGGTGACTTGCAACGTGCACGCGTAAGGCCAGAAATGGCTGAGCAAAAGTGCGACAAACCGAATGGTTGCGCGCAAGCGCAACAAGTTGGATGGCTGCGCGCAAGCGCAACAGGGAGTTTTTAGAGCGTGAGCAAAGTTGGCGGAAAGAATAGCAGTAACGGCGGCAGCGGCGGCGACGGCAAAAATACATTATATTGCTCTTTTTGCGGGAAGAGTCAGCATGAGGTTCGGAAGCTCATCGCGGGCCCGACCGTGTTCATTTGTGATGAATGCGTCGAACTCTGCATGGATATCATCCGCGAAGAATCAAAATCATCTTTGGTAAAAGCGGGCGAAGGCGTCCCATCGCCGAAGCACATTCAAAAGGTTCTTGATGATTATGTCATTGGCCAGTCCTTCGCCAAGCGCGTTCTGTCTGTGGCGGTGCATAACCACTATAAGAGACTGAACCACGCGACGAAAAACAATGATGTAGAGCTGGCGAAATCGAACATCTTGCTGGTTGGCCCAACGGGCTCCGGTAAGACCCTTTTGGCCCAGACCCTTGCGCGTATCCTCGATGTGCCGTTCACCATGGCCGATGCGACCACCCTGACCGAGGCCGGTTATGTCGGTGAGGATGTGGAAAACATCATTCTCAAACTGCTCCAGTCTGCCGATTACAATGTCGAACGGGCGCAGCGCGGCATCGTCTATATCGATGAGGTCGACAAGATTTCCCGCAAGTCCGACAATCCCTCCATCACGCGCGATGTCTCCGGCGAGGGCGTCCAGCAGGCATTGCTGAAGATCATGGAAGGCACCGTTGCGAGTGTCCCGCCACAAGGTGGCCGCAAGCACCCGCAGCAGGAGTTCCTGCAAGTTGATACAACCAATATTCTCTTCATTGTTGGTGGTGCATTTGCTGGCCTGGAAAAAGTGATTTCCGCACGTGGCATCGGCACGTCCATAGGTTTTGGTGCTGATATCAAGTCACCAGATGACCGCCGCGTGGGGGATGTTCTGCGCGAAGTGGAGCCGGAAGACCTGTTGAAGTTTGGCCTTATTCCGGAGTTTGTGGGTCGTTTACCTGTCATCGCGACGCTGGAAGATCTCGACGAGTCGGCTCTGATTGAAATTCTTTCTTCGCCGAAGAATGCGCTGGTGAAGCAGTATTCGCGCTTATTTGAGATGGAAGACGTCACCCTCACTTTCACCGATGATGCCCTGGCGGCGATTGCCCAAAAGGCCATTGCGCGCAAAACCGGTGCGCGGGGGCTGCGCTCGATCATGGAAGGCATTTTGCTAGATTCCATGTTCGAATTGCCGACAATGGAAGGGGTCACTGAAATTGTAGTGAACGCGGATGTTGTTAATGCGGATGCAGGTGAAAATGCTGCAAAGCCACTCTTGATTTATGAAGAGCGAAGCGAAAAAGGCGCTGATGCGTCCGCCTAGTGGCGGCGTTACCGTCAATTTAAACCACACGTGATATCTATAAAGCCGCCGGACGAAACAGGTCCGGCGGCTTTGTGTTTTGCGCGCGCGTGTCAGGTTTTTCTGTTTTGCAGGTCTGTGGCAAAACTCGCCTGCGGTTGGTGGTTGAAATGAGGATGCGGTGCGCCACATAAGGGTCTAATGTTTTTCGGCACAGCGTAGTTCCGTGGTGTCAGGTGGCGTGGGGTTTGTGCGAACTTTGCGCTAAAATTTGAAGTAAGGACAGCGTATGACAGACGCTCTGGTTTTCCCGGTTCTCCCCTTGCGCGACATTGTCGTGTTCCCGAACATGGTTGTGCCTCTATTCGTCGGACGCGAGAAATCGGTTCGGGCGTTGGAGAACGTCATGGAGAATGACCGAAAAATTCTCCTCGTCTCGCAAAAAGATGCTAGCGATAATGATCCAGGCACGGAGGATATCTACGAGATCGGGGTTATCGCGTCCGTACTTCAATTGTTGAAACTGCCTGATGGCACGGTGAAGGTCCTGGTTGAGGGCGAGCGTCGCGCCCGCGTTGTGAATTATCTTCAAACGGAAGAGTTCTTCGAGGCCGAAGCGGAGACACCGGTGGAAATTGGTGACGACGAGGATGAAGTCGACGCACTCTCCCGTTCTGTTGCGACGAAATTCGAAGAGTATGTAAAGCTGAACAAACGGGTGCCGCCGGAGGTTATCGTATCGGTCAACCAAATCGATGACCCTGCACAATTGGCGGACACAGTTGCCTCGCACCTGAATATCAAGATCTCCGAGAAGCAGGAATTGCTGGAAATTTTCGGCGTTGGTGACCGACTGGAACGGGTTTACGCCTTGATGGAAGGCGAGATGAGTGTTCTCCAGGTTGAGAAGAAAATCCGTAATCGCGTCAAGCGCCAAATGGAAAAGACCCAGCGGGAATATTATCTGAATGAACAGATGAAGGCGATACAAAAAGAGCTTGGCGAGTCCGACGACGGCCGTGATGAGATCGCTGAACTAGAAGAGAAAATTTCTAAAACCAAGCTCACAAAAGAGGCAAAAACAAAAGCGGAGGCGGAGCTGAAGAAGTTGCGCCAGATGAGCCCCATGTCGGCGGAATCGACCGTTGTTCGTAATTACCTTGACTGGCTTTTGTCGATCCCCTGGAGCCAGAGGTCCCGGGTGAAGACTGATCTAGCCAAAGCCGAAGAAGTTTTGGATTCTGATCATTACGGACTGGAGAAGGTCAAGGAACGGATCCTTGAATATCTTGCGGTTCAAAAACGGATATCGAAGATCAAGGGACCCATCTTGTGTCTCGTTGGCCCACCGGGTGTGGGCAAAACCTCGCTTGGCAAATCGATCGCGGCAGCCACCGGTCGGGAGTTCGTGCGCGTCTCTCTTGGGGGCGTTCGTGACGAGGCGGAAATTCGCGGCCATCGGCGGACATATATCGGTTCGATGCCGGGCAAAGTTATCCAGTCGATGAAGAAGGCGAAAAAATCGAACCCGCTGTTTCTTCTGGATGAGATAGACAAGATGGGCCACGATTTCCGTGGCGACCCGTCATCGGCGCTGCTCGAGGTTTTGGACCCGGAGCAAAATTCGACCTTTGCCGATCATTATCTCGAAGTCGATTATGACCTTTCCGATGTCATGTTCGTGACAACCGCAAATAGCCTCAACATGCCGCAGCCATTGCTGGACCGTATGGAGATCATACGGATACCGGGGTATACGGAAGATGAGAAAGCTGAAATTGCAAACCGGCACCTCATCCCCAAACAGCGTGAGACCCATGGCCTCAAAGATGGGGAATGGGAAGTCACCGAAGACGGATTGCGTGAGCTTATTCGCAGGTATACGCGCGAAGCTGGCGTGAGAAACCTGGAGCGGGAGATTGCCCGCCTGGCGCGCAAAGCCGTCCGCGACATTGAAACACACAAGCGCGATACGATTACGGTAACGCCGGAGATCGTTGAGGAATATGCCGGCGTGCCGAAGTTCCGATATGGCGAGGTGGAAGGCGACGATAAAGTTGGTGTCGTCACCGGATTGGCCTGGACAAGCGTTGGCGGCGACATTTTGACGATTGAAGCGGTGAAGATGCCGGGCAAAGGCAAAATGACGCCGACGGGCAATCTGAAAGAAGTGATGAAGGAATCGGTTTCTGCCGCGTCTTCCTATGTTCGCAGCCGGGCAACGGAATTCGGGATCGAACCGCCATTGTTCGACAAAACCGATATCCATATTCACGTGCCGGAAGGCGCAACACCTAAAGACGGCCCTTCCGCCGGGGTTGCCATGGCGACTGCGATTGTGTCTGTACTGACGGGCGTTTCAATCCATAAAGATGTTGCCATGACGGGGGAAATCTCCTTGCGCGGCCGCGTTCTGGCGATTGGTGGGTTAAAGGAAAAACTTCTCGCAGCGCTCCGTGCCGGGATTAAGACCGTTTTGATCCCTGAGGAAAATGAAAAAGACCTTGCCGACATCCCCGACAATGTGAAGGAGGGATTGACTATCATCCCCGTCACGACTGTCGATGAGGTGCTGAGCCATGCACTGACAGGTGCCTTGTCGCCAATCGACTGGGTCGAGCCAGTGCCCCAGCAAACACAAAAGCCAGGCGAGACCGGCGATGCCGGGGCGAATGTCGTCACTCATTAAACTCGCGCGTTAAACTTGCGCGTTAAACTTGCACTTTGGGCGGTTGCTATTTGCACCCGCTCAGCGTCCGGTGTACGTGCCAAGGGGTAGCGTGCGCCGGATTTGCCCTGAAGCGTGCCGTTGCGCCATTGGCGTGCTCGGCGCGTCGTCTCGTGGCACTGACATCTGGGTGCGCATGCGTCCTTTGGAGATTTGACATGAGTGGTGCAGATCAGCGAATGCCGGAGGTAGCTTCTGTCACCGCAGAAGAATGCCGCGACATGGGTGATGTCCGCGCCGAAATCGATCGTCTGGACCGCCAACTCGTTGCCCTGATAGCAGAGCGCACGCGGTATATCG
>SHAI01000148.1 GCA_004213235.1 Parvularculaceae bacterium | reverse complement strand
AGTGACCCAAAAGAGTTGCAAGATTTATGGATGAAATTGACAGCTGAGCAACGGCGGCTTGATTTGTCAGGTAAAGACGACCTCGCTGAAGAATTTCCAGAGCGCTGCAATCTAACTGAAGAGCCAGGGTGGTTGCAGTTTAAGGTTACGCCTCATGAAGAAGGGTATCAGGCGCGTGGTGTCACCCTTCATCAGGGATTCTATTTTCTGAGTTTGTTTATTGTCAAGCATACGGGCGAAATCATCAAGGAAGATGAAGCGCCAATTACACTTGATGGCAAGACCCAACTGGTCAACAAAAACTTTATTCCCATCACATCAGGACTATTTCATCCCTCAAAGAAAATACCTGAACCTTTGTTTTCAGATTCAGACGAACAAGAAAAGTTATCTCCAGCAGTTTTAGAGTTTGTTTCCCGTGAGCGCGATGGTGAATTCGACGTTCTCACAAAAGGTGACAGAGGTTATCGATTAAGGATAAATCCTTATCGAATCGACCTGAGAAATACGGACGCTTCGATTCTAGACGATCTGAACGGCACTGCTTGGTCATTCAATTTCTGCGACCAGACTGAACGCACGGAAAGGAAAAAAGTACGTATTGAACTTGAGAATTTTACTTACGATTCGATTTTTCAGGATATCGAGACGCTTAAGACTGAAGACACGAAAATAAAAGGAAGTACTAAACACGATGAGTTTTCCAAATTATCTAAAAAAAGTGGGCTTAAAACATCGGTTGATAATGACGCGGGTGCAAATTCATCGAATTCACCTTTGGAAACAGTTCGATATAGAGCGCGGTCAAATACTTTAATCGCAGAAGAAAGAATTGAATGGATTAATAGACAGCTTGTCAGCAAAGAAACAGGTGAGACCGTTTATAATTATGAGAACTATTGTGCTCAGCCCTATCGTCATTTGATTGCGATTACGGACCGGTCCGGAGAAGCAGATGTTGCCAAAGAAATTGCCATGCGCTGGATTCAAACAAAGCATAAAGTCGAGGAGGCGGAGGCAGCTTGTTTCCTAACAGGCGTGGGTCTCAAAATCGGTCATTTTACGCTTCGGTGTGGTTTTCGATATGGTTATGGATGGCTACGTGCGTGTTTGGGAATGATCGTATTGGTCTGTATCGGTATGATTTGCGCAGGCGCGCTTGAGCGGAATGGTCTTTTAATCTCAGATGGAGAAGCAAACCCAGCCGCAGCGCAACACGCACAACTGTATCCAACAAGTTGTAAAGGCGTTGCTGATTTTTTCATGTACTCGGCCGATTTATTCATTCCTTTTGTTGATTTTCAGCAAAGCCATCGCTGCAGAATCGCTCCCGTCCCAGAGTCAGTTAGAACTGCGTATCAAGAATCTTCCGGGCTGGTAGAGCGTCTACTAATCTGGGGCAAAGACCCGCGGACTTATGAGGTCTTGAAAGGGGTTTACATTCTTATTGGTTGGTTATGGACTGCCCTTACTGGATTGACCGTAACGGGACTATTGCGCCGGGCAGGTTTGCGGGAATAAGCTTCGATTTTCAATAGTAACCAATTCTCAAAAAAGTCCCGAAAACTTCGCTCAATCTCAGTGCACGGTCCAGAATTTCCTGCATCGCTATAGTCAGCGCATGAGGTGTAAAGACCAAAGGGATCGAAGAAGTTGACCGGATCGTTCCAAACATACGCATACAGATTTTGCTGGTCCGCGCACCCAATCGGGTCTGTCTGTAAGAACCTCCCTGTTTCCGGGTCATAGTAGCGGGCTTTATAATAGTAGAAACCCGTCTCGGGGTCGAGCTTTTGCCCCGTGAACCGGAACGGAAACCCGTCATCCGCCCCGCCAGCCGCCCCATAGGGCGCATAGGTGAACTGGTCAACGACACTGCCCGCCCGGTCCGTCACCGCCACAACCGAGCCAAGGCGGTTTTGACGGGATCAAAACGAAAGCATTTTTAATCAGGCAAATGGCGGACCCGAGAGGATTCGAACCTCTGGCCTCTGCCTTCGGAGGGCAGCGCTCTATCCAGCTGAGCTACGGGTCCAGCGACGTGGCGCTCTGCATAGGAGAAAATCCCCCATTCGGCAAGCGCCCTTGCGCGCTTCATGTCATTCAGGCTCGACTTATGCGCGCACCGCGCTACAGACGATGGCGTTCCTTTACGACGGCAAGCGGTAACGGCGGAGGAAACGCCCATGGATGTGATCCTTGAAAGTACGGATTTGGGTCTCCGCCTGCAGAGCCTTGCTGGCCTGTTTGCCTTTGCCGCAATCGCGTGGGCATGTTCAGAGAACAAACGCCATATCCCGGCAGTGCGCCTTGCTTGGACGATTCTCGCCCAGATCATCATTGCGGCGGGCTTGCTCTACATCCCCGGCATCCGCGACGCGCTGTCTTTTCTGAACGTCGTGGTTGCGGCACTACAACAAGCGACCGAGGCGGGAACATCATTTGTTTTTGGCCATCTTGGTGGCGGTGATGCCCCCTTTAAGGTGACAGACGAAGGGGCGATGTTCAACTTCGCCTTTCGCGCCCTTCCCTTGGTGATTTTCTTTTCCGGGCTTTCCGCCCTGCTCTGGCACATGGGTGTACTGAAAATTTTTATTCGCGGCTTTGCCCGGCTGCTGACCGGGGTGTTCGGCGTTGGCGGTGCCGTATCCCTGTGCGCCGCGGCAAACACTTTTCTTGGCCAAACAGAGGCCCCCCTCCTGATCCGCGCCTTCCTTTCAAAGCTTTCCCGGGCGGAACTCTTCGTGGTTATTTCCGGTGGCTTTGCGACTGTCGCCGGCTCTGTGATGGTGCTTTACGCAACCATCCTGGAACCGGTACAGCCATCCGTCCTCGGCCATATCATCGTCGCCTCGTTGATTTCCGTGCCCGCATCGATCCTCATGGCGCAAATCATGATGCCGCCAACGGACGCAGAAACCCCCACAGCTTCAAATGCGGCCGATGATTTTAAATATGCCAGCAGCATGGATGCTTTCATGACTGGCGTAAGCGACGGGCTAAAACTCTACCTCAATATCATCGCATCACTGATTGCCTTCACTGCCCTTGCCGCATTGGTAAACATCATTCTAAGCAGCGCACCGGATGTCTTTGGTGCCCCCCTCACCCTGGAGCGAATGCTGGGCTGGGTCTTTGCACCGCTCATGTGGTTGACCGGCGCACCATGGAAAGAGGCATTTGATGCTGGCGCACTCATGGGCATAAAAACGGCACTGAACGAGCTAATAGCCTATGTGGCGCTTGCGCAAACGCCGCCCGACGTCTTTTCAGAGCGGACCGAGCTTATCCTGATCTACGCGCTATGCGGCTTTGCGAACATTTCCAGCCTCGGCATTGTCATTGGCGGGCTAACCGCCATCGCCCCGGACCGGCGTGCAGATTTTCTGTCCCTTGCCCCCAAGGCGCTCATCGCCGGCACGCTTGCAACCCTTATGACCGGTTCCGTAATCGGCCTTATCTGGGTCGGATAATCACCCGCCGCGCATTGCTGGCATGATGATTTCCTGCGTTTTGATGGGCAAGTTTTGTACGCGCGAAGAAGCCTTCGACGCCGAATGCCCCACAAAAAGTTTTGGTGCCTACAATGCCGCTTTTGCGCGCTTTTTGCGCATATGCGGTACAAGCTCCCTTTTCCGTAAGCGGATGGATTTTGGCGTCACCTCAACCAATTCATCGTCTTCAATATAAGCGATTGCCTGTTCAAGGCTGAGACGGCGCGGCGGGGTAAGCTTTACCGCATCATCTTTTCCTGCAGCGCGGATATTGGTCAGTTGCTTGGCCTTGAGCGGGTTCACATCAAGATCGTCATCTTTGGCGTTTTCGCCGATAATCATGCCTTGATAAACCGCCTCACCTGCGCCGATGAGCATGACACCGCGTTCCTCCAGATTCCAAAGCGCATATGGCACCGCCGTGCCACCGCCATTGGAAATGAGCACGCCATTGCGGCGCCCTTCGATCGCGCCGCGGTGCGGGGCGTATTTGAGGAAGGATCGGTTCATGACGCCGGTCCCGCGGGTGTCAGTGAGGAATTGCCCATGATACCCAATCAGCGCGCGCGCTGGCGCATGCAATACGATCCGCGTTTTGCCCGCGCCCGCAGGGATCATCTCCTGCAGATCGGCCTTGCGCCGGTTCAGTGTTTCGATGACCGCGCCGGAATAGTCATCATCCACATCAATAACGACTTCCTCGATCGGCTCCAGCAATTGTCCACTTTCATCTGTCTGCGTCACAACACGCGGACGCGATACGGACATCTCAAACCCTTCCCGGCGCATATTTTCAATCAGGACACCGAGCTGAAGCTCACCGCGGCCAGCAACTTCCATGCCGTCACCATCGGGGGCATCGCTGACGCGGATGGCAACATCCCCTTCAGCCTGCCGCAACAGACGGTCGCGAATGACGCGGGATTGAACTTTATCGCCTTCCTTGCCGGCAAGCGGAGAATCATTTGCCGCCAGCGTCACCGAAAGGGTTGGCGGATCAATTGGTTGCGCCGCAATTGCATCGCTCATTGACAGATCGCACAGCGTATCCGCAACGGAGGCCTTTTGATAACCGGCAAGTGCAATAATATCACCAGGTCCCGCCTCATCCACGGGCTGTCGTTTCAGTCCGCGAAATGCCAACACCTTTGTAATTCGTACCCGTTCTATTTCCTTCCCATCACGGCCGAGCGCTTTTAAGGTTTCACCAGGACGCGCCACCCCTGCAATCACCCGGCCGGTAAGGATGCGACCGAGATAGGGATCAGCCTCCAGCGTTGTCGCCAACATCTGAAATGGGGCCTCCGCCGCCCCTTTGGCAACGGTCGGTGCCGGCACATGGGCAGCAATGGTCTCAAAAAGCGGGGTCAAATCCTGTCGCGGCCCGTCAATATCGCGATCAGCCCAACCATCACGGCCGGACGCGTAGAGCACCGGAAAATCCAATTGTTCATCACTCGCACCAAGCGCTGCGAACAAGTCGAAAGCCGCATCAAGTGCCGCATCAGGATCCGCACTCGGACGATCTATTTTGTTTAAAACAAGGATCGGGCGCAAACCCAGTTTCAAGGCCTTGGAAAGAACGAATTTGGTTTGTGGCATCGGTCCTTCGGCAGCATCCACCAGCAGGAGGCACCCATCCACCATGGAAAGAATGCGCTCAACCTCGCCGCCGAAGTCGGCATGACCGGGGGTATCGACAATATTGAGCCGGACCGCCTCGTCTGCATCGCCCCAAAGAACGCTGGTGCATTTCGCCAGGATCGTAATCCCGCGCTCACGCTCGATATCGTTTGAGTCCATCGCGCGTTCGGCCATCTCGGCGTTTTCGCGAATAGCCCCCGATTGGCGCAGCATTTCGTCAACCAGCGTGGTTTTCCCATGGTCAACATGGGCAATGATCGCAATGTTGCGAATGGAATGTGGTGTAACGCTTGGGAGCGATGGCTTTTTTGAAAGCGGTGACTGGGACAAAACGGCGGCCTTTCCTGCGCGGCTGGAATCATCGCTGTCCAACCTGCTGCGCCGCACAATCATGGCGGCTCACCGCTCGTCTACCCCTTTTGCTGAAAATGACAAGCGGCACGCCGTCGGCGCACCGCTATTTCACGATCATTGTTTCGTTTTAAGCGTCAACAAAGTCCACATCGTCTTCGCTCAACGCGACCGGCTGACCGTTCACAAAGATTACGGTATAGTCCGCAAAGCCGCTACGCCCTGAGCGCAGGCTTGAACGAACAGATACTTCGACCGCCCATCCCGGCACATCGCGATACCGACCGATATCGACATAGATTGGATAGGGCTCACCATAAAACGACACCTGCGCGCCGCGCGGGTTATCCATACGTGATTTTATGTAACCCACCGTCATGGCCTCATAGCCATTGGGCACATCGCTAAAATCCTGCGCCATCGCCTGAACGCTGCAGAAAAGTCCAAATACCGCGGCGCACGCCGCTAAAATCATCTTACGCATCTGTTTTTCCTTATTAATTATCTTCTTGCGTAACGTCACCGCGGCTCTGGCATGCCGGCACCTGGTTTCTACAGCTTGGCAGCCCATTGCGTTAATCGCCGGACAAACCTGCAAAGAGTGCGCATTCCTACCGAAGTGTCATACTCCCGTCATCTTACCGTTCATAAAACGACATATAACTGTCATACAACTGTCACATACAAAGTCCCGGACGTCAAGCGCAAAAAATGCGCCCCGCCATGGCGGCTCAAGAAATGG
>SHAI01000147.1 GCA_004213235.1 Parvularculaceae bacterium | reverse complement strand
GACGCATATGTTGAGGTCATGGAAACTGCGATGTGGGAGCAAGGGAAGAATATTGGCGATGTCAATGTCATCGCCGAAACCCTTTCAGCAAGCGGTCTTCCTACGGAAGATATCCTCGCTAAAGCGCAAAGCGATGGTGTAAAAAAAGCCCTTATAGATGAAACAGCCGCAGCGGTTGAACGCGGAATTTTCGGCTTACCGACAATGTTTATCGGCGATGAGATGTTCTTCGGTAAAGAACGCCTCATCCAGATTAATGACATGCTCGCTGGTTAGCCGGCACCCGGTCAGGCATTCATGGAATCGAAGAAATCGCCATTGGTCTGTGTCTGACGCAATTTGTCGATAAGGAACTCGATGGCATCTGTTGTACCCATGGGCGACAGAATTCGCCGTAATACATAGACTTTCTTCAGCTCGTTTTTCGCGACTAGAAGGTCTTCCTTCCGGGTGCCTGACTTTGCGATGTCGATCGCAGGGTAGACGCGCTTGTCTGCCACTTTCCGATCAAGGACGAGTTCAGAGTTACCGGTGCCCTTGAACTCTTCGAAGATAACCTCATCCATTTTAGACCCGGTTTCGATCAGTGCCGTTGCAATAATTGTCAGTGAACCACCTTCTTCAATATTGCGTGCCGCACCAAAAAAGCGTTTCGGGCGCTGGAGAGCGTTCGCATCGACACCGCCGGTCAGAACCTTGCCGGAGGATGGCACGACGGTGTTATATGCACGGCCGAGCCGGGTAATGGAATCCAGCAAAATCACAACATCCCGGCCGTGTTCCACAAGCCGTTTTGCTTTCTCGATGACCATCTCAGCTACGGCCACGTGGCGCGTTGCCGGTTCATCGAATGTGGACGAAATAACCTCGCCATTCACGGAGCGCTGCATGTCCGTGACTTCTTCAGGACGTTCGTCAATCAACAGAACAATAAGATAGCATTCAGGATGGTTGGTTGCGATCGCCTGTGCGATGTTTTGCAGCATGACTGTCTTACCGGTACGCGGTGGTGCCACGATCAGTGCGCGCTGGCCTTTCCCCAAGGGTGCGACCAAATCAATCACCCGCGAGGACAGGTCTTTTTTCTTCTTATCCTTGTCCTCGATTTCCATTCGGAAACGGCTGTCCGGATAAAGCGGCGTCAGATTATCAAAGTGTACCTTGTGCCGTGCTTTCTCTGGATCCTCGAAATTCAGCGTCGATACTTTGAGAAGCGCGAAATAACGCTCACCATCTTTCGGGCTGCGAATTTCCCCGGTGACAGTATCACCTGTGCGCAGGGCGAACCGTCTGATCTGCGACGGGGAGATGTAGATATCATCGGGCCCAGGAAGATAGTTCGCATCGGGCGAGCGCAGGAAGCCAAACCCGTCAGCCAATACCTCCAGCACACCCCCACCCGTAATCTCGACCTCGCGGTCAGCGAGTTCCTTAAGGATGGCAAAAAGCATGTCCTGCTTACGCATGGTCGAGGCATTTTCGACCTCCAGCTGTTCAGCGAAGTCCAGCAAGTCAGCTGGCGATTTCTCTTTCAGCTCGTCGAGCGTCATTTTCCTGAGGTCCATGGCCGGATCTCTCTTTCACTAAATTATATCAGGTTGGAACCACCAGCGGTCGCCAGCGGGTATCGATGTGTCGGGTTGTTGAACGCGATGCGCAGCATCTACCGAAAGGGAGCCGCGATGAGATGATTTCCCAACGCATATAAGAGAAGAAACCACGCCGTCAATCGCTGAAATGCGACACCTGCCAGAAAACGTACAATTCGCGGCGCTAGCGACAGGTTGCCAGATCGGGTCCTTACAATCTCTAGAACGGTTTCAAAAACGCTAGGAACGCCACAACAATCATCAAAACAAATGGTGCTTCATTTACGATGCGCCAGAAACGATCATTTCGCGGGCGTTGACCGGCCTCGAATAGGCGTTGGTTCTTGATGTAAAACCCGTGGATGCCGCTTATCGCAAGGACCAGAAAGAGTTTTGCGTGAAACCACCCGGCGCTGAGAAGTCCAGGATTGGCGTACACCATCAATCCAGCAATCACCCACACGGCGATCATTGAGGGTGTCATGATACCCTTGAGAAGTCGGCGCTCCATTTTCACAAAGAACGCTTCCGCTTCGCCGCCCTTCGCACTCTCAAAATGATATACGAAGAGCCGGGGTAAATACATCATCCCAGCAAACCATGCGATGACCGCAATAATATGAATGGCTTTGAGCCAAAGATAATGAGCTGCGAGGAAGTTCTGCATCTATCTGTCTTACCGGGGTTTATGAGCTGCGGACGGTATCTACCAGTTCTGCGACATGCGCCGGGGGTGTTTCGGGAACGAAACCATGACCAAGGTTAAAGATGTATGGTGTTCCATGGAACGTCTCTTTCAACCGCCGCGCGGCATCATGCATTGGCGCGCCACCTGCCACAACGAGGAGCGGATCCAGCCCCCCTTGGACACATGCCAGAGGCGACAGATTATCCCGTGCCCAGTCCCAGGGCATTCCCGTATCTATTCCAATACCATCACAGATACCAAGGCCAGCATACTCCTTCGCAAGCGGGCCAACCCCTTTGGGAAAGAGAATGAACGGTATTTCAGGATGCGCGCTGCGCACCATTTCGGCGATGCGCGCCATTGGTTCCAGCGATAACCGCCGCGTCAAATCTTCAGGCAGACCGCCCGCCCACGTATCAAACAGCTGAATTGCGTCAGCGCCCGCGTCGGCCTGTTTGATGAGATATTTCGCGGTTGCTTCCACAAGCAGCGATATCAGGCGGTCTACAAAACTCGGATCATCATAATAATACCGTCGCAGGACCGATGGATCGCGCTGTGTGCCGCCGCCAATCATATATGTTGCAACTGTCCATGGCGCGCCAGCAAACCCAATCAGTGCCGTCGCGTTGCCAAGCCCCGCACGCAATTGGCGCACGGTCTCATAGATCGGGCTCAGTGTTTCATCGAACTTTTCATAAGACAGGTCGTCAAAATTTTCTGCGCGCAAAGGCGGGAAGAGTTTCGGGCCCTCCCCTTGTACAAAGGAAACACCCTGCCCCAGGCCATCGGGGATTAATAAGATATCAGCAAAAAGAATAGCTGCGTCCGTGTCATACCGTCTTATGGGTTGGTAAGTGACTTCAGCTGCCTTTTCAGAGTCATAACATAAGTCGAGAAAAGATCCGGCTTCAGCGCGTGTTGCACGATATTCGGGTAAATACCGGCCAGCCTGACGCATGAACCAGAGTGGTGGCGGGGAAATTGCTTCACCACCCAAAGCCGCTAGAAATTTTTCTCGTCGGTTCATCGAAGTCCATTTTCCTAAAAAGTTAAAAATCTCTTTGGAGTAAGATCTATTATAGTGGTCGGATTTCGGGGAAAAACCGCTTGCGACAATCTTTCCAAATATGAATCATCCTGCTTTGCCCAGATGTTTCCCCTATTGCGCGTCCGGGTGGGTTCTAGCAAGCAAAGATTTTCGGTAGGGCCAACAGGTAGGGCCAATAAGTCCAGTGCAAGATTTCCAGTTTTCCCCAGGAAACATCATTTACCTTTCAAGGTCCTAATCAGGATGCACAATCAAGGTTTGAACTTAACGGAGAAACGTCGATATTAAGGTTTGACTTTTCTGCGAGCCTTGTAGCACCGACCATGCATTAAGGTTTTACTCAGCTACCGGCATTGGTAATACCTGTCGCCGACCAGGATATCGCGCTTAGATTAGAAGAAAGCTGGGGAAATCGGTGAAAACCCAACGCCCGGATCAGATCCCGCAGAAAAAACAAAGCGTTGCGAGTTACTTCCACGTCCATTTAGTATCGGATTCTACGGGAGAAACGCTGAATTCGATTTTAAAAGCGGTTACTGCACAGTTTGCTGAAGCGCGCCCGTTTGAACATATCTACGCCCTTGTGCGCACTACCAAGCAGATGCAGCGCACGATTGCAGAAATCGAAGCTGCGCCCGGCCTGGTCCTCTATACAATCGTGAATCCGGACTTGCGTCGCATGTTGGAAGTGCGGTGCGCTGAACTGCAGATGCCGGCGATGTCTATCCTCGACCCTTTCATCAACGCATTTTCCGATTATCTCGGTGTTGAACAAAACCAGCAGACCGGTGGCCAGCACACACTTAACGAAGCGTATTTCAAACGGATAGAAGCGCTCGATTTCACAATGGCCCATGATGATGGTCAGATGACCTGGGACCTGGAACCTGCTGATGTCGTGCTGGTTGGCGTTAGCCGGACATCAAAAACACCAACATGTATGTATCTCGCAAACCGCGGTGTGAAAGCTGCAAATGTGCCGCTCGTGCCAGGGCGTGACCCACCAAGTGAACTTCTATCACTGAGAAGACCCCTCATCGTAGGTCTGTTCGCGTCACCAGATCGTCTTGCCCAAATCCGCGAAAGTCGCCTTGGTGGACTGAATGCCGTCGATGCCGCGATGTCTTATTCTGACCTTGATGAAATCAAACGCGAGGTTCTGGCTGCCAAACGCCTTTACGCCAAGCATCGATGGCCGACGATTGATGTCACCCGTCGGTCAGTGGAAGAAACGGCCGCGGCCATACTCACCAAGCTATCGGCTCGTGAGAATGCGGACTTCAACCCGGACTAAAATTGCAAAACCTGATTATGGATCACACAAATGTCTGCCATCGTTTTAGCTTCCGGTAGTGCCATCCGCCGCGAAATATTGGAAAATGCCGGCCTGTGTTTTGATATCGTCCGACCGGACGTCGATGAAACCGCGATCAAAACGGCACAGACCAATAACGGCACCAATCCGGCAGATATTGCCTTGATCCTGGCGGAGACGAAGGCACTTGCCGGAGATCAGAATAATGGCAATCTCGTCATTGGTGCTGACCAGATCCTTGCGTTTGATGGGAAGGCTTTTGACAAACCCACCTCTATGGAGGAAGCCCGCACCCGACTGCTGGCAATGCAGGGTAATTATCATGAGCTTTTAAATGGCGTGGCAGTCGCGAAACATGGTGAAATCATCTTTCGGGCCAAAAATACTGTCACCCTTCACATGCGTAAAATGAGCGTGGTGGAGATTGATACTTATCTAGACGCTGCCGGAACCGATATTCTATCCAGCGTTGCCGCTTATCAGGTCGAGAAACTGGGCGCACGACTGTTTGAGCGCATAGACGGCGATTATTTCTCCGTGCTGGGCTTACACCTGTTTCCCCTGTTGCAATTCTTGCGAGACCAGAAAGCGATTTCGTTCTGATGGGTCGTCATCCATATCGAGCGGCGGTTATCGGCCGACCCGTGAAACACTCTTTGTCCCCATTGATCCATAATTTTTGGGCCGAACGCGAAGGTATCTCCGCCCGCTATACGATATGTGAGCCTGAAGACGGGCCAGAGGGGTTTAAAGCCGCTATTGATCGTCTGCCTGGGGCGGGATATCGCGGTGCAAATGTCACAATTCCGTACAAAGAATATGCTCTTAAACTGGCTGATATAAAAAGTGACGCCGCGCGAGCAATTGGCGCTGCCAATATGCTGACGTTTTCTGAAAACAGGATAATTGCGGATAATTCAGACGTCACAGGGTTTGCACAGTCGGTCTTCGCCGCTGCACCGGCCCTATCAGCGCAACGGGCGCTTGTGTTGGGTGCTGGCGGTGCAGCGCGGGCAATCATTGTTGCTCTGCGCGATATTGTGAAGGTAAATCATTTATATCTGACAAACCGGTCTGCTGCGCGTGCCCATGATGTCGCGGCTCAATTGCACGCCCCTGACTTTTCTATTGATGTTGTCGATTGGTCTGTGCGCGAGAAGTTTATTCCCGATGCAGACATTATCATCAATACGACATCATTGGGTATGGACGGACAACCAGAACTTGAATTGGGTCTGGGAGAAGCAAAACCAACAACTATCGTTTCTGACATTGTCTACACGCCCCTTAAAACAACCCTGCTGCGCACCGCCGCAAGACACGGCCTTGCAACAATTGACGGGCTGGAAATGCTAATGCGGCAAGCCGTCCCCGGGTATCTGGCCTGGCTTGGCAAGAACGCGGACGTGGACAGGGATTTGAGGAACTGTCTGGAGACGGCGCTGAGGCGCCGGGCGGAGGCATCCCCATGAAATTGATCGGATTAACAGGCTCGATCGGGATGGGCAAATCCACGATTGCCGGCATGTTTGCAGATCTTGGGGCCGCGGTATGGAATGCAGACGACGCAGTACACAGATTATATGGCCGTGACGGCGACGCGGTTCTCCCC
>SHAI01000146.1 GCA_004213235.1 Parvularculaceae bacterium | reverse complement strand
GCAAGCTTGTGCATAGTGGCAAGGTCGTGAAAGAATTACGACGATGACTTACGGGATGGCCAAAAATATGTTGTATGCCGAATACATCTCGAAGCGGGCTGGGACCTTTATTGCGGCTTTGGCCGTGCTGTCTGCGTGCGCGAATGGCGCAAATGTCGCCTCGCCCCTGGATGATGCAGGCCTTGCCGCGGCGCAGCAGCCACAGCCACCCGCGCCGGTTTTCGTTCAATCGGACCTTTTGGGGCGCTCTGCACAAGAGCTCGATGCGCGTCTCGGCCAGCCGGTTTTGGTCCGCGCTGAGGGTTCTGGCGAATTACGCACCTATGATTTTGCTGACTGCGCGCTCCTGGTGTTGCTCAAACAAGGCGAGGGCGCGGTAAAACAATCAGCCCTTCTTTATGCCGGTGCAAAACACGCTGACTCTCAAAAGCCGTCACTCGATAGCTGCCTCGCCCGTGGGCCGACGCCGAGCTAGTTTATATCAGTTTGTCGCGGCTTTTTGGGCGCTTGAGGCACGTGCCTCGCGCACCCAGTCGATTGTCGTCACAATAACGGCGAAAAGTCCCATCGCGGCGGTAAGATAGAATACGTAAGCGAAGCCGCGAGTTTCGATCAGTTCTCCCAATGCGCCGCGACCAAGTGAGCCAAGCAAGAACCCGAGCGAAGCCAGCAGGGCGTATTGGACCGCGGCGTGGTGCCGGTTCACGATTGACGAAAGATAAACGACGATGGCGGCGCTGGCGAAACCAACGGCCAGGTTTTCCGCCGCGATAACCATCATCAAGCGGGCCAAAGCTTCGTTGGCGGTTACGTCCAAATGCAGAAAATTCGCCAGCGGCTGCATAAAGGCGAATAAAGCATAGGCATGTGTCGCAGACATAAACGCATGTGTTGCGCCGCCACCATTTGCAAGATCAGCAAACAGAAGATTAGTCGCCGATGCTAAAACGGCCCCGGCAACAAGGCACGGCATACGCCCCACACGGAGGATCAGCGCCCCACCGATGGCAATGCCAACAAATGTCATTAATGCGCCGAACAGCTTTGACGCCACGGCGACCTCGTCAAGGCTATGCCCAAGGGCACCATAATTTTCACCCAGGTAAAATGGATATGCAAAAGCGCCCCATATGAGATCCGTAAACCGGTATGAGAGCGCTATCACTAACACCAGGAGCGCCCGCCAACCAAGCCGCGCGATGATATCCGACATCGGCGCAAGGACAGCGCCATAAAGCGCATCGAAAATCGATTGTCCCGGCCATGGCGTGTCGGCCGTCGCTTCGGGTGTTCGCGTTCGGTGGAGATGAAGCATTACCGCGGCAGCAGCGACGGGGACAATGATCGCAGCAATAATGATGAGCGGCCCGGTTTGCATGGTGAAGGCGCGCGCATTAGCCTCCCCGGGGGCGCGAAACGCATAGGCCATGAATCCAAACAATGTCACGATAGACCATGACCACCCAAGGATTACCGGCATCACGGCAAAATTGCGCCACGTCGCTGGCGGCGTGTCTTCATGCTCTGCCGATGTTCGATGGATCGTACTGTCAAGGGCGAGAAATACGCCGCTCACTGCGAGCGCCATCAACCCGGACAGGGCGATAAAAGTATCATTCCAGCCAATCCGTGCGGCGATCATTAATGCCCCGGCACCACCAAGGATGACCGATGTTCTGTAGCCCAACTGGTATATCGCCGATAATAGATCGACGGAGATCTCCTCCGTCGCCACTTCAATCCGCCATGCGTCAATCAATACATCCTGCGACGCAGATGCGAATGTGCACACGATTGCAGCAAGGGCGATAAGGCCAATCTGGGTGACAGGGCTTGCTGTGGAGATCAGCATCAGGCAGGCCAGAATGACCCCTTGCAGCAGGAGAATGGTCGCCCGCCGCTGCCCCATATTAAGGATGGGCGGTGTTGCAGCGCGGTCAATCGCTGGTGACCATAAAAACTTGAAGCTATAAATAATGATGATCCAGGAGAAAACACCAATCGTTTTTACACTGATGTTTTCATTCGTGAACCAGGCATTCAACGTGCCGGTGATAAGAACATATGGCAGGCCCGCGGCAAAACCGAGCACAAACATTGCCCGTGTGTTGCGTTCAGACAGCGCCGCCACAAGCTCGCGCCACCCATATTTTTTTGCCTCGCCCATGTGCGGTGCCTCCGGCTGTTTGTGTCACTCGCTTCGCCGAGACGATGCACCATGCCCTGTAATTGAGGGGTCGTGACAGGTATAGGATGTGCTGGTCACGAAACATGATGCGACCATGTGGCAGGAATAAGCCGCTTTGCGGCAGAGAGAAAAGCGCGTTTTATCTTCGGCGTGGCGATTTTAAGAGGCCTGAACATCCGGTCTGCGGCCATTGCCCCATTTTTGCGCCATAGCCTCAAGGTCGTGCGGCTCAAACGGTTTGGACAGGAAGTCATCCATGCCGGCGGCATGGCATTTCTGGCGATCGGAGGCCATTGCATTCGCAGTAAGGGCGATAATCGGCGTGTCGGCTGCCGGGGTTTGCAGGGCGCGAATGCGCCTGGCCGCGGTCAATCCATCCATTTTCGGCATGTGCATGTCCATGAATATGATATCATAGGGGTTTTGCAGGGCCGCTTCGACGGCCTCAACGCCGTCACTGGCGACATCAACCTTATGTCCGGCGCGCTTGATTAATGTTGTTGCAAGCACAGCATTGATTTTATTGTCCTCGGCCAACAGGATTCGAAACCCGTCGCCAGCTGGGGTTGCTGCGTTGGGCGGCGGCGTCGCCGATGTGGCAGCTTGGCGCGGTGCCTGTTTAGATCCCTGATAGCGGGAGAGTTCGCGCATCAATGTGGATTGCCGGGCTGGTTTGACGACGTATCCGTCGAACCCCAGCGCCTCAAGTGAGGAAAGGGCGCTTCGGTCGGCCTGCGCAACCAGCACCAGGGAATGGCGTGCTTTGTGTAGCATTGGATGCGAGCAATGTTTCGCAATGCCGTGGTCGCATAGCAGCAATGAACCGGGTGTCGTTTCCAGGACCGACGTTAATTCCGCGATCGACTGTACTCTTTTTATCGGTGCATCCGTGTGTGCGCGCACCTGGTCGTAAATCGTTTCGTGGATGATCGGTGAGCTGCTGGCAATGATAACGGTATTCTCTGTTTTAAGAGCGGGCTTTGCCGGCTGACTGATCACCGTTTCGCTTGGCATTGCGAACGTGAACTTGCTGCCCTTGCCAGGGGCGCTTTCCAGCGAAATCTCGCCGCCCATTGCGCGGGCCAGACGTTGGGAAATCGCCAGACCTAGACCGGCACCTTCGGCGCGTTTCTCTGCCGTCTTGCTGACCTGTTCAAATTCTTTGAAAATAGACTTCTGCGCGGCGTCATCAATGCCCACGCCTGTGTCGTGAACACTCACCCGGAACGCCGCCGTTTTGTCAGAGTTTTGCTGCGCGCGGGCATAAATTGCGACGCCGCCGGCGTCTGTAAACTTCACCGCATTATTGGCGAGATTAACCAGAATCTGCCGGATCCTTGGTTCATCGCCGAGGATATGGGCCGGCGTTGCAGGGTCGATAAAACAGGAAATTTCCAGCGATTTTTCAGCTGCCCGCGGTGCCAGCATTTCGGTAATACTCTGGACAAGGTGGTAGGGGTCAAACAGCGTTTCTTCCAGTTCAAACCGGCCGGCACCAAGTTTTGAATAGTCCAGGATATCATTAATCAGGGCAAGGAGCGAATCACTGGATTCGCGAATGGCTTCAACATAGTTTTGCTGGTTGGCGGTTAATGACGTGTCGAGAAGAAGGTTGGTCATTCCGATCACGCCGTTTAGCGGCGTGCGCATCTCATGGCTCAAGGCGGCAACATTGGGGGCCGGGCTCTGGTCACGATCAGTTGATTGGGGCGATCGCGCTTCAGAATTTGCTGGCGCATTTTCGTCAGCGGTGCCTGGTCCTTGCTGACCGTGCGCGACCTGCCCTGCATAAAGTCGCTCGCCGGTTTTAAACATGGTTATCGCCCAGTTAATAATCGCGTGGCCTTTGGGGGTTCGGGCAGATGTTTTAAAGCTGTGCAGGCCTTGTGGGACCCCGCCCGCTTGTGTTGCTTCAGGGCAGAACCGTTGTCCGTGCCAGTCATCGGGTTCGCGGCCAAAAAACTCGGCGAAACTGCGACTGACGAACCGTATTTTCCGGGCTGGATCGCACAGAACAATGAGTTCGCGCTGAAATTCGGTCTGCGCGGGCAAGGCGGTCATGGAAGATACGCTCCGGTTTACGAAGCTCTCATCTAGCCATCTTCGCGTTGATATTTGGTTAGATCTGAAGTCGCCTTTTAGGGGGTGATATTTCCATTTGGCCGGGCTGGCCCGGTGCCGGGCTATCTGCGTACAAACTTGCCGCGGGGCGATAGCTTACCGCCTCGGCGATATGACGTCGGCAAACCCCGTCGACGCCATCCAGGTCGGCTAGTGTGCGGGCAACCCGCAAGATACGATGATACCCCCGGGCGGAAAGGCCCATTTTTTCCGCCGCATCGGCAAGCAAACTGGTGCCCGCTGCGTCGGGGCTGGCGAGTTTGGCGAGCGCTGAATCGCTCAAGGATGCGTTCGTTGCCCCCTTCTGCCGCGCTTCCTGGGCCGCGCGGGCACGCCCCACACGAGCTGCAACACTCGCGCTATTTTCGCCATGGCTCGGCCGGGTCAGTTCGGTGGCGGAAAGCGGCTGAAGCGAAATGGTTATGTCCATCCGGTCCAGAAAGGGACCGGATACCCGAGACTGGTAAACCGCTTCACAATTCGGCCCGCGCCCACATGCCCGCGCAGCCGCCCGCCCATATCCACAGCGGCACGGGTTCATCGCGGCAACCAGCTGGAACCGGGCCGGATAGCGTACATGGGCGTTTGCCCGCGCAATCATCACGTCGCCTGTTTCCATGGGCTGGCGCAAGCTGTCGAGCACTTGCGGCGTGAATTCTGGTAATTCGTCCAGAAACAATACGCCATGATGGGCCAGCGATGCCTCGCCCGGACGGGCGCGCATCCCGCCGCCAACCATTGCCGCCATCGAGGCGGAATGATGCGGCGCGCGGAACGGGCGGGATTGCGTCAAGCGCCCCTGTTCCAACAAGCCGGCGATCGACTGCACCATGGAAATATCAAGCATTTCTGCCGCAGATAGTGGCGGCAACAGGCCCGGCAAGCGGGCCGCGAGCATGGACTTACCAGCCCCCGGCGGGCCGATCATCAGAAGATTATGTCCCCCGGCGGCAGCAACTTCCAGGGCGCGCCGTGCCGTTTCCTGGCCCTTCACATCGGCCAGGTCGAAAACATTGGTTTGCTTGTCCACTTCACCTTGTGCTGGCCTGGCAAGCAATTGGACACCTTTTACGTGATTGATGAGTTGGATCAGCGAGGCCGGTGCCAGGATGTCCAATTCGTCACCCGCCCACGCCGCTTCGGGGCCATTTGCGTGGGGACAGATCAGGCCAAGTCCTTGGGCCTGTGCGCCTATGGCGGCTGGCAATGCGCCATTTACCCTGGCGATTGACCCATCGAGGCCAAGTTCACCGATTACGGCAAAGCCATTCGCCAGATCCTTTGGTGCTGCGCCCATTTCCATGAGCAAGCCGAGCGCGATCGGCAGGTCGAAATGGGCGCCTTCCTTGGGGAGATCCGCTGGCGCTAAATTCACTGTCACCCGCTTTGGCGGTAAGCCGAGGCCGACGGCGTTGAGAGCTGCGCGAACCCGTTCGCGCGCCTCTGACACTGCTTTGTCGGGCAGGCCAACGATCGCAAATTGATTTGAGCCACCCGCGATTTGTACCTGAACGGTAACGGCACGTGCATCGACACCGTGAAACGCGAATGTTGTCAGTTGCGCGACCATGTTATCCCCTACAATCACCCGGCAAAGGTGGGAGCACGCGGTAAAGCCGTAAGATGCCATCCCGCAAAGCTGGGCGTTGGTGCATGCGAACACCCGTCGTGAACCCCAATGCTGATCCAGTTTACCACGTGTTTGGAACAAAGCAAGAACAATAACACATTAGACCGGTGCTAATTTCGTTCTCATGGCGAAACATAGTTTCCAATTTGGCTTGCGAAAGGCGCGCGAACGCTCCCAATGTCAGGCCTTATTCCGCAAGTATTTTTGCAGGAAAATGGTTTCGTGGTGGGAACTCAGCAGCCAGTCTTTGCCAGTGACGTGTCGGATTTTCGTGGAAAAGTCCGCCTGTTATTCAAAGCTGACGGAGCCATTCTCGGGGAGCATGTCGCGCTGGCACTTGAGCGGCGCGGGGTGGCACTGTCGTTTGGCTTGCAAGATGAAGGCGA
>SHAI01000145.1 GCA_004213235.1 Parvularculaceae bacterium | reverse complement strand
GTTTTCATGTCCAACGAACCATCAAAACGACGGCTTTCAACAACGGCAAAATATATTGTCGATATTGGTCCACTTGCTGTTTTCTTTGTCGTTTATTTTTTCGGCAAAAAGCTCGTGCCGATCATTGGCGGTATTTTAGGACAAGGTTGGACAATCGAAGACGGTAGTGAACTTTTCACGGCATTGATTGCTTATATGCCGGTGTTCGCCATCGCCTTTTTTTACAGCTTTTGGCGCGAACGCCGCGTCGGGCCGATGTTGATCATCAGCTTTCCGGTGGTGGTGGTGCTCGGCTCCCTGGCGCTGGTCTTTCAGGACAAGACGTTCTTTTACATGAAGCCGACAATTGCGTTCGGCTTGTTCGCGGCGACACTGGGTGGCGGGCTGGTCACTGGTCGGAACTTTCTGAAGCTGGCTTTTGACGGTGCCTTGCAGCTTCCAGATGCGGCATGGTTGGTACTAACAAAACGCTACGCCATATTCTTCGCGCTTCTTGCGATTGTGCACGAGTGTATATGGCGATGGTTGATGCGCGACTGCGACATTAATGCCGGCCCCACCTGCCCAGGTGAACCGATATGGGTGAACGTCAAACTATTTGGCTTTACAACGGTGAATATTCTATTTGCCGCTGCCCAGGGGCCGTTCTTGTCGAAATATCTGAAGGCGGAAAACAGCGCGACACCGGAAGAATAAACCTCAAACGCGCTCAATCGGGTTGGAAAATGGGACGAAATCCGCCTCTTCGCGGGTATCATACCAATGGCGGAGCGCCCAATTGACGGTTGGAAAGGCGAGCTCCGCCCAGGGAATTTCCGCCCACGCAAATAAACCAACCTCCAGGCTTTCCGGGCCAGCTTCAATGTCCGCATTATCGAGGTGCGCCCGGAACATTATCTGAACCTGCGACAGATGTTCTATACTGTAGACCGCCAGAATACGGTCTAACGTCAATCGCGCCCGCGCTTCTTCCCAGGCTTCACGCATCGCGCCCGTTTCAACACTTTCGCCAAGCTCCATATACCCGGCCGGGAGTGTCCAGAAGCCGCGGCGCGGCGCGATCGCACGTCGACAGAGAAGAATTTTATCGTCACGTACAGCCACTGAACCGACAACAATCTTTGGGTTTTGGTAATCAACAAACCCACATTTTGCGCATACGGATCGCAAACGATCGTCTCCGGGAGGAATTTTCTCCTCGAAATCGGGTTCGCAAACTGATTTTCCGTTCGCCGATGGGTCTTTGCTTTCCATTATGTGCCCCGTCATTTGCTGGCGGATGAATTATTGCATGCACGCTCAATTCGACAAAAGCGGTTTAAAGCGCCTGCGGAATGTCCGTTTAAGTCCGAAATTGCCTTCAAATTCCAAAAACTGTTGCAATTTTGTCGATGACGGACGATATGCAATAATATAGTAACTCTCTCAGTTCAAATCATCCGCGTCGGGTTTGATACGCGTTACTGCTGAAACGTCACATCGCGAAGTGATAATACTTTCCTCTCGGTGTTTTCAGCAAATGGCATGGTTTTTCATTTGAGATGCATATCTCAGATCTAAAATCCAGGTCAGGAGCATCAGTGATACGCTGTCAGCGTTCCGACATTTAAAAAGAGGCACCTCTAGTCCCCTCTCAGGCATCTGGATTAGCAGTTCAGCCAAAGACGGGAAGTCGGGCAAGCCAAATACAAGACGGAGAAGCAAGACAATGGCTTACAATCTTAGAAAATCACCTGGACACCTTCTGCGCCGCGCGCAGCAATTTGCTCACGACCTTTATTCCAAAGAAGTTGGTTCCTCTGGTCCAACGCCGCGCCAGTTTGAAGTGCTGCACACGGTTTCGCAGAATGAAGGCCTCAGCCAGACCGACCTTGTCCGCGCAACCGGGATTGACCGTTCAACCCTCGCGGACATGATCGCACGCATGATCAAAAAAGGTCTTCTGTCCCGCTCGCGGACAAAGGAAGACGCGCGTGCGAACGCCGTTTCCATCACTGCAGCCGGTAAGAAAATGCTCAATGGTGCAATGAACCGCGTTGGCAAAGCAGAAACCGCCGCCCTTGCCGTTCTGCCAAAGACCCAGCAGGCCGCCTTCATGAAGGCATTGTCAGCCTACGCAGAGGCGTTGGACAAGATGGCTGAAGCTGAAGCTGCACCGCGCAAGCGCGCTACGAAGAAGAAGGCAGCCCCAGCCAAGAAAAAGGTTGCTGCAAAGAAAAAGAAAGCAGCCCCGGCAAAGAAAAAGGCGCCCGCTAAGAAAAAGGCACCTGCCAAGAAAAAAGCGCCAGCCAAGAAGAAAGCTGTGAAGCGTCGCGGCCGTCGCTAAGGGTTTCTTCCCACTTCAGAATTAAAGAACGCCGCGATGTGGTTACATCCCGGCGTTTTTCTTTTTGAGCCACCTAGAAAAGCCCAAAATGGCAGTGGGGCAGATTGGCAAAGCGAGACTGGTCGCAAGTTTATTTTGCCACCCACGCATCAAATGCTGGCGCACCATGTGTTGGGCGGGCCCGCGGCGGATATCCGCCCAATGAGATCGTGCGGTCATACATTACGATCGCCGCAGCGACCGACAAATTCACACAAAACTTTGTCGGAATCTTGATCAGATAGGCGCATTTTGCTGATGCCTCAGGGGACAAATTACCTTTTTCCGGCCCGAGAATATACGCTGCCTGCAAGGGATGACGGAATGTCGGTAAATCCACAGCGCGATCATCAAGCTCTACACCAACCATCACGCAGCCCTTTGGCAGCAAGAGCGCATTCACATCTTCGAAGTCATAGCGGGGAACGTGCGCATCAGCCGCTGATGTGTCCGACTGGATAACATCCTTCGCGCGGTGGTGTGCCCCAATGGTGAACACGAAACTCGCATTAAAAGCGTGCGCGGTGCGTAACACCGCCCCAAGGTTCATCGCCTTGGAAATTCGTTCCGACCCAATTCCAAAATAGCCTCGCATGAACGCCGCCTCCCTTTTCCTACCCGATAGACGCACCCCAAGGAAACTGTCATTGTTTGCGCCAATCGCCAGACAGAAACAATACTAGGCCCAAAGTCAAAACCGGCCATGATTCTGCGCGGTTTTATCGCAATAAGCAGTATGGAGCACAAACGATGAACCGTGATGACTTCCACTATCCCGATGCCCCTTACTTCTTATCCCATTCAGTCGGATTACAGCCCAAAACCACCCGCGCCGTATTTGACACGGCCTTTGACCAAGGCTGGCGTGCTGGCGATCACAATGTCTGGGACGGGTGGCTTTCTACCATCGACAACTTCAAGGCTAATCTTGCCGGGCTGATTGGCGCTGAAGCAAACGAGATTTGCCCACAGACGAACATCTCCAGCGCTTTAACAAAGCTTTTGTTTTCGCTTCCACGGGAAAAAAGCAGGCGTCGGATTGTCATGACACAGGCCGATTTCCCAACCGCCGGCTTCGTTCTGAAAATGGCGGAAACTTTTGGGTGCACGCTGGACTTTATCGAATCTGGTCCGGGGCTTGCCAATCCTGCAAATTGGGCGGCAAAGCTCGATGATGATGTGCTTCTGGTCTTCGTAACCCATGTTTTTTCTAACCTTGGCTTAAAAACGCCGGTGGCGGAGATCACCGCCGCAGCAAGAAAAGCAGGGGCGATTTCGGTCGTTGATGTCGCTCAATCCGCAGGAATTGTGCCCATTGACGTTGCATCATGGCAGGCGGACGCCCTTGTCGGTACATCCATCAAGTATCTGTGCGGTGGGCCCGGTGCCGGGTGGATGTGGGCCAACCCGGCATTAACGACAAAATGTGCGCCGCTCGATGTCGGCTGGTTTTCGCACGCCAACCCGTTTGAATTCGACATTCACAATTTCCAATACGCGCCAGACGCGGCGCGTTTTATGGGCGGCACCCCAAACCCTGCTCCCTTCGCCATGGCCGCAAACGGGATTGCGACCATTGAGCGAACGGGCGTGAGCGCAATCCACCAGCATGCGCAAAAGCTGATCTCGCACTTTGCGGACGCATGGCGTGGCGGCGAGTTCATCTCGCACATCACACCGGGCGAGCGGGGTGCTGGCGTGATCATAAAGCCGCAAGACACACAAGAATCTGTCAACAGGCTGCAGTGCACCGGGATCGGGTTTGATCAACGCAGTGGCGGGATCCGTCTCTCATTCCATCTCTATAATGATGAAAATGATATCGACGCCCTGCTAAACGCCCTTGCCTGATTCCTCTGGCATTAAGCGGTATGATTGGATTTCCTTAGAGAAATAATGCGCATATAAGTACGCATCATATATTGACATTCTCACTAACTAGGCGGATTTATATACGCATAGCGCGGAGTTGCAGCGGTGGATACGAACAGTCGGAAAATCATCAAGCGCCTTGAAAAAGATGGCTTTGAGTTGGTGAAAATCACCGGTTCGCATCACAAGTTCAAAAAAGGCGATAAGACCGTAACCGTCCCGCACCCGAAAAAGGATTTGCCAATTGGCACTGTCCGCAACATCTACAAACAGGCCGCTTGGCTGTAACAGAAAGGAAAACCCATGCGTTACTATATCGGTGTCGTACACCAGGACGGAAACAGCGCTTATGGCGTTCACTTCCCCGATGTGCCTGGTTGCTTTTCAGCAGCGGACGATATGGACGATCTATTGGCCAATGCCAGTGAAGCCCTGTCGCTTCATCTGGAAGACGAAAAATTACCCGAAGCACGTAGCCTAGATACGGTTCGCGCCGATGCTGACATCGCCAAAGACCTTGCCGAAGGTGCTTTTCTGTTGGCCGTGCCTTTTATCAGTTTGAGCGGTCGAAGCACCAAGGCGAACATCACCATGGATGCCGGATTATTGGCCGCTGTTGACCAAACAGCAAAGGAACGCGGTTTGACCCGATCATCCTTTCTTGCTGATCTGGCGCGACGTGAAATCGCCGGTTAAGGTGCAACAGCCATTGGATTATTAACAGCCGTATGGGAATCTATCCGGCAGTTTGCCAGGGCCGAGACAGCTAAACATCCAGGGTCAGACTAACCGGCGCATGGTCGGACGGTCTTTCCCAGCCACGACAATCCGTATGGATCTGAAACCCCGCAGGGCCAGCGGCAAGCGCTGCCTTGTGCAGGGCCTTCGACACCCAGACATGATCAAGGCGCCGGCCACGGTTAGACGCACGCCAGTCCCGGGCACGATAGGACCACCAGGAATAGAGTTTTTCATCATCCTGGCAAAGCGCACGCGCCGTATCCATCCAATCGCCAGCGCACCGCACCTCCTCAAGAAGGGCCGTCTCCACCGGGGTATGCGAAACCACCTTCAACAATTGTTTGTGCGACCAGACATCGTTTTCGTGGGGCGCAATATTGAGATCCCCCACAAGAATTGCTTTAGAGCGCGCGCCGGGCTGCGGGCCGTCCCGCATTTCCGCAAGGAAGTTCAGCTTATGCGCAAACTTCTCATTGATCGCCGGGTCTGGCTCATCGCCCCCTGCCGGCACATAGTAATTATGAATGCGAACACCGCCCGCCGACACCGCGATATGACGCGCATCATCCTTGGCGCAAAAGGCGCGCCGCTCTATTTTCGACAATGGCAGGCGCGAGACCGTTGCCACGCCGTGATGACCACCTTGTCCGTGGACCGCGTGATGCTCATAACCAGCAGCAATCAACGGTTTGTGTGGGAATTGGTCATTATTGCATTTTATTTCCTGCAGGCAGAGGACATCAGGCGCTTCCCTGGTTAAGAAGTTGACGACCTGGTCGATGCGCAAGCGGACGGAGTTGATATTCCAGCTGGTGATTTTCATAGGTCCAGTTCTTACCCGCAACCGTCAAAACTCGGCAAGCATCTGGATAGCAGAAACAATCATGACTGACCTCCTGCCCGACCTCATTTCGCCAGTGATGGCAAGCGTTCTTGTTTTAGCGGCGTTTCTTACCTCCGCTTTGACAAGTGCCGTGGGCATTGGCGGCGGACTGGTTTTGCTCGCGGTGATGAGTGCCATTATGCCGCCAGCGGCCGTCATCCCGGTACATGGCGTGTCGCAATTAGGGGCAAATTCCAGTCGGTTCGTATTCCTCGGTCGCCACACCGCATGGCCGATATTGATCTGGTTCAGCCTCGGTGCCCTCCTTGGTGCGGGTATCGGCGCACATCTTTATGTCGACCTGCCCGGCTGGATGCTCCGCTTTGCCATCGGCCTGTTTGTGCTATTCGCCGTTTGGGGACCAAAGCCAAAAGGTTTTTCACCAAGCAAAATGACTTTTGGTATTAGCGGTGCCATCAGTAGTTTTCTTACCATGTTCGTCGGTGCCACCGGACCCTTTGTTGCCGGCATGCTGGCAAC
>SHAI01000144.1 GCA_004213235.1 Parvularculaceae bacterium | reverse complement strand
AGTGTAGTAACTTCAACCGTTACATCGTCGGCGATTGCCGTAACAGTACCATGATCAAGGCCGGTAGGCGCAAAACGTAAGCCAGCGGCACAAAGCGCAGCAATTGTGTCATCCGGACGCAGGCGCGTTGCCGCATCTATATCCTTGGGAACCAGACCCAGCAGACTATCGCGCACGCAACCGCCGACGAAACGCGCCGTGTCCGGACTAGCCGCATTCAACGCGGCCATAATCCTTACAATGCCTGGCCGCTCGGTCCATTCAAATGTCGGATGGCGTGCAATCACATCGACCAGCCTCTCATGCGCCTTACAAAGGACTATCAGATAATATTTTTTCGTCAGCCTGCAGCGTTTCAGCCAGACTTCGCAGGATGCCTGCCGTCAGCCCCCATATATGATACTGCTTATAGGGCGCAGCAAACATATTATACCGCACGCCTTTATGGATACGCTCTTCGGTAATGTGATTGCTCAAATCGGCCACAAAGGACAGTGGCACCTCGAATGTTTCCGCCACTTCCCGCGCACAAAGAGCAAACTCAACATCCGATGCCACAAGACCAACAACCGGCGTCACCGAAAAACCCAAACCACCTTTGTGCACCCCCAGTGAACCGACAATATCCACCTGGTGGCGCAAAATGCCGACCTCTTCTTCGGCTTCGCGCAATGCCGTATCAATGCGGGTCACATCAACCGGGTCCACCTTCCCGCCAGGGAAACTGATCTGCCCCGCGTGAGAGGACATATCGGACGATCGCACCGTCAGCAGAACCGTGGGTTCATCGGGGCGGTCAATTATCGGGATTAATACCGCCGCATCCTTTCGAACATTGCTCCATCGGCTTTCAAATAATTCATCGCCAACCAGCTGCGGGTTAATTTCGGCAAAAAGCTCCCGCACCCGCTGCGCTGAGGCGCGCTGCAAATTTTCTTCTATTTTACTTCGTATGCGGTTTATCATTATAATTGGTCAGTTTCATCTTCTTGAAAAATATCCCGCGCCGCACCGAATGGGAAAAACACGTCGCCGGAATAAACGCCAAAGATATCCTCGCCTTTCAGACTGCGCACCTCGCCGAGCGCGACGAGGTCATAATAAACACTGCGCGCTATTTTAGCCTCTAAACCAGCACGAATATCCACATAGGGCACGCGTTCGCCCTTATCGACGCGCATTGTCAACGGATGGTCCGTTCCCAGTTGCACCCGGTCGCCGACATTTGTCGATATGATAATACGTCGCGACGGCCCAATACCTTCGACATGCATCAAAACCGCCATGAACGGCACATCCTCGACCTTGATGCGCCATTTTTCGTGGGGCGTCACCAGGAAGTAATCAGCGCCCTCGCGTTTGAGGATTGTTGAGAACGCCCGCACAAGCCGTGCCCGCGTCATCACAACGCCTTCATGGAGCCAGGCGCCGTCCCGCCTGATGACCAGATCCATATCCCCGCTCAGCGGAGGCGTCCATTTGTCAACGGGCGGGCCGCCAGCCTGGCCATCAACAATGCCCTCCAAATCGGCGGCGTATTTGATGAGATCGCTCACGGCCCGGCGCGCTCCAAATCACTTGCAAAAAAAAGGGAAGCGGGCATGTGTGCCGCGCTTCCCTCCTGTTTTAATAAGCCACCAGGCGAAAAGTACATCCCAATCTTGGTGTTGGCCAATGTTGATGTTGGCCAATGCTGGGGTCGAACTTCGCCCGGATCGTCGCCGCAGACTCTATTCGCCGCACTCCAGGCAACGGACATAGATCGCGTTTGGATCGTTAAACGAGTCCCAAAACGACACCTGTTCGTCGACACCATTGATGATCTTTGACACGGTCGAACCATGCTTTGAAGCTTGAGCCTTATCAAGACCCATAAGCGACACAGTGCGAGCAGCCATATCGCCAAACAAAGCTTCGAACGGAGACAAAGTCTCAATCATGTCCACCTGGTCATACTCCTCCAGCTCAGCGAGCCGGGCAGCCGCAGCAACAGCGTCATCGAGCGTACCGATTTTGTCGACAAGACCGAGATCTTTAGCGGTTTCACCAATCCAGACCCGGCCCTGGCCGATCTTATCAACGTTCTCCGTCGTCATGTCGCGACCGTCCGCCACAACTTCCAGGAAATCCATATATCCTTTTTCAACGATCTGCTGCATGACATCAGAAAAGGGCTCGTTTAGTGCACCAATCCCGGTCCCATAAAGAGAGGACAAGGTGTTCGTGCCAACACCATCAACGTAAACCCCCCAATGGGCCGCCGCGTTCTCCAAGGTGTTAAATAGCCCGAAAATACCAATCGACCCGGTTATCGTTGTCGGCATCGCCCAGATTTCATCCGCTGGCGCGGAGATCCAGTAGCCGCCGGAAGCAGCCAGCGACCCCATGGACACAACTACCGGCTTTCCAGCTTCTTTCAGTGCCAAGACCTGATCACGAATGATTTCCGATGCAAACGCGGAACCGCCTGGGCTATCAACCCGCAAGACGACAGCTTTTACATCGTCATCTTCGCGCGCTTTTTTCAGATAGCCGGCAATCGTGTCACCACCAGCTGCCTCGCCAACTGGGGCCTTGCCATCAACGATAACGCCGGCCGCGGTGACAACAGCAATGTTTGGCGCATCACCGTCTTCTTCTTCTTCCAGCGATGCAAGATATGTTGAGTAATCGACCCTTTTATAGGGTTTATCCTCGTCTTTCTCGTCGGCACCAAATATCTCCTTGAGAGCTTCTAACTGCTCCTTGCGGGAGCCAAGCTTATCAACGAGACCCAACTCCAACGCTGCCTTTGCGGCGTCACCACCGGCGCTGCGAAGGATCTCAACAGGATTGTCCGCGAAGTTCGTCACCGCACCGCTCTCCAGCCCGCGCGCTTTTTCGATTGACGCGCCGTAATCGCGCCATAGCGTCGAGAGATAAGCCGCATTCGCGTCCTTTGCTTCCGGTGACATGTCATCGCGCAGGAAGGGTTCCACCGCTGATTTGAACGTCCCGACACGGAAAACATGGGTCGTTATCTTTAGCTTCTCCAGCAATGATTTGTAGTATGTGCGGTACCGGCCATAGCCAAGGAAAAACAAATTCCCCATATCGTGCATATGGATCTCGTCGGCGCGGGCAGCGAGGATGTACTGATCCTGGGAGTAGTAATCACCGACAGCGTAAATCTTTTTGCCCGAAGCTTTGAACTTATCCAGTTCAGCACTGAGATAATGAAGCTTGCTCGCGCCACTCCCAGACACCGACAATCTGCCAAGATCCAGAACGATCCCCTTAATCCGATCATCTTCGGTTGCTGCACGTATCCCGCGCACCAGGTCGTGCACACCAATCGGGCTGGGCTCTTGAGCGCCAAACGCTTCTTGCAGCGCCTGTTCGAACGGGTCTGCCACAGCCACTTGCTCGACCAGAACACCGTTCGGATTGATCAACAGCGCCGCATCTTGGGGTACCTCGGCGGTATCGGACTTACCACCGAACAATCCGTTGGATAGGCCCGCCGCAATGCTCACGAACATAATCAGGACAAAAAGCCCGATAACCCCCTGTAGAACGAGCGTAAGCCCGATAAGGAATTTTCCGAAACCTTTTATAAAGCCCCACACAGTCGGTGTATTCTGATCTGTTGCCACTATCTTTGGCCTTTCTCAATCTTTCAGCGCACCACGAACGCCACGCATTATTTTAGTTCGGGGAAAACCTCTTTCGGGAACGATGCCGCGTACTTTGACCCGCTGACAGCCCCCATCTTGAGCCCCTGCCTTGCACCGGGATGCCATCATGAACGGTCAAACTTCAATCCTGACCTGGCACCTCGAACGGAAGCTCCACTTTGAAACCGTGTTCCATCCCCGTCTTTTAGGCATCGTTTCCCGGGTACCAGGTTTCCCCAATACCAAGATTCCCAATACCAGCCCCAGCGACGCACCGCACCGTACAGGAACGCACGCCCCGCTGATATCACCATAGGGAGAATGGGGATGGGACGGCAAGTGGCAATGCGGATTTCGATGGACCGAGCCTTACAAGCGCTTAATGGAGCCCGTCATAAAATTCGGGTGTGGTATTTCAACGCTGAACACCATTAAATCAACTTACTGAATGCTTGTTTAAAGCCTGCTATCACCACAAGGACTGCACCTGATGCCTGAAACGGACATATTAGCGGCCTTTGACGCCGCCGCAGAGAGCTTCTCAACGGCGCGCACCAGCCTTGCAGGTGTGGTTTTTGGCCAGGAAGACGTGATTGACCTGACCCTTGCGACCATCGCCGCGGGAGGTCATGGGCTTCTTGTCGGTGCGCCAGGGCTTGCCAAAACTCTGCTGGTTTCCTCGATCAGCGGCCTGGTCGGGCTGTCATCAAAGCGCGTGCAGTTCACGCCAGACCTGATGCCGGGGGACGTGCTGGGGTCGGAAGTGTTGGAAGAAAGTGCCAGCGGCGCGCGCGAATTCCGGTTCATCCAGGGGCCCATTTTCTGCCAGTTGCTCATGGCTGACGAGATCAACCGGGCGAGCCCGCGCACCCAATCCGCTCTCCTCCAGGCGATGCAGGAAAAGCACGTGACCGTCGCAGGCGAGCGTCACGACCTCCCGGCACCATTCCATGTCCTTGCGACCCAAAACCCCATTGAGCAGGAGGGCACCTACCCCCTGCCCGAGGCGCAGCTTGACCGTTTCTTGATGCAAATTGAAATTGGCTATCCCGATGAGGCGGCAGAAAGACGCATGCTTGCTGCGAGTGTTAGCGAGGACGCGCCTGGTATCTCACCGGCAATGACCGCTGCGGATTTGATCGCCGCGCAGGAGACTGTTCGCGCCATGCCCATCGCGGAACGATTGATCGACAACATCCTGACCCTTGTCCGCAGCGCCCGCCCGCTTGAGGGGGCGTCCGATAAGGTGCTGGATCTGGTCCGCTGGGGACCGGGACCGCGCGCCTCGCAGGCATTATCGATCGGTGCCAGGGCGCTTGCGATGATCGACGGGCGTAAAGCCCCCTCACTTGACGATGTTCGCCGCCTGGCAAAGCCAATTCTGCGGCACCGTATGGCGCTGACCTATAGCGCCATGCAGCAGCGCATCGGCGTCGATGACCTGATCGACGACTTGATCCGCACACATCTCGGATAACGCCATACTACAACACCGTGGAAGTCCCCCTTTAAGGGCGAGCTCAGTAAAGCATGACCGATACCCACAGCGATCATATTCAAGAAGCCGCCGCAGATGCCGCAACGGGATTTGCGCCGCTATTGCTTGAGGCTGATCGACTGGCGCACACGATCGCCGCGGGACTGCACGGACGCAGGCGCGCAGGCCCTGGCGAGAGTTTCTGGCAGCATCGCCCTTATGTTTTCGGCGATCCAGTGACCATGATCGACTGGCGCCAGTCGGCCCGTTCCGCAGGTCCGCTGTACGTTCGCCAAAATGAATGGGAAGCAGCCGCGACTGCCTGGATCTGGCGCGATCCGTCTGCGTCCATGACCTACGCCTCCGTCCGCAACGGCACCACCAAGCGCATGCGCGCCGACGTGATCGCTGGCGCACTGGCAATTCTTCTTTCCCAGGGCGGGGAGCGCATTGGCGTGATCGGCGGGCGTAATACGCCATTCCATGGCCGCAACGCACCAGCAATGGTACTCGAAGCACTGAACTCGCAAGAAAACACCGATGCCACCCAAGGCCTGCCAGCGACACGCATCCGCGAGGGCGCAACAGTTTTGCTTCTCAGCGATTTCTTCATGCCCCATGAGGTATTACTGGATCGGGCCAGCGCTCTCGCCGCCCAGGGCGCACGCGGGGTGCTATTTCAGGTCCTTGACCCGGCTGAAGCCTTGTTTCCATTTTCAGGCCGTATTGAATTTTCAGATCTGGAAACACCGGACAGACTTGTTTTTGGTGATGCAACCGCACTGCAATCGGACTATCTAGAGGCGTTTGCACAGCACCAGGACAAACTTGCAGACATTGCCCGGACACTTGGCTGGGCTATGATCACACACCGCACCGACGGGAGCGCTATTTCTGCACTTTTATCCGCCTACATCTCTTTAAGCGAAGGGGCAACGCCGCCGGCCACCGCCTCTGCGTCTTCCAAAGACGCCGTGCCAGAAGGGTGATGGCATGTTCAGCTTTGAGGCGCTTTCCCTGACATCACCGGCAATATTGATCGCATTGCTTACCCTCCCCGCGATCTGGCTTTTGTTGCGGGCAAGTCCACCGCCGCCGCAGCGCAAACCATTTCCAGCCTTCGACATTCTGCGCCGATTACAGGATACTGCTCAGCAAGCCGATAACACACCATGGTATCTCCTCCTCCTTCGGCTGATGATTGCAGCTCTGATTATTTTTGGGCTGTCCGGCCCCATCCTGAATGCACCGCAAGCTGACAATGA
>SHAI01000143.1 GCA_004213235.1 Parvularculaceae bacterium | reverse complement strand
AGAATATCCAAAACTGGACAGGGTTTTTCACGCCGGGCGTTGTCGCGATTTTTGCTCTCGGTCTTTTCTGGAAGCGGGCAACTGAGATCGGCGGGTTGGCTGCGGTTATATCTTCAGTAGTATTATCAATTCTCTGGCCACAAATCTTTCCGGAAATGCCGTTTATGGACCGGGTGGGAATCGTTTTTCTGGTATCATTGGCGTTGGGTGTCGTTGCGTCCTTCCTGCAACGTCAGCACCCGGATGAGAAAGTTGTTGACTTGCGAGGTATCACGTTCACTACCGGGCGGGTTTTTAATATTGGTGCCGTTGTGATTACGGTCATGTTGATCGGTCTTTATGCCTATTGGTGGTGAGGTGATTAGAATGCGGCTCTCAACCGGCGGATGGTCGCGGCGAATTTTGACGCGATCTCAGCGCGATGAATATGTTTGCCATCGGTAACGACATGACGGCCGGCCGACCAGACATCGCACACTAAATCATCCGTACTGGCAAAAACCCAACTATCGAGGATGCGGTCCCCCTTTAGGCCGATGATGTCAAGATGGCGGGTGTCAAGGGCAACGAGATCGGCCAGGGCACCGGGCTCAATCCGTCCGCTATTGCGGCCTATCGCCTTTGCCCCGCCAGTGGCTGCGGCCTCGTAGAGCATGCGACCATTCGACGGCGCGTTCTCCCGTGTAAGGATCACCCGGCGGCGATCGCGCAGGCGCTGGGAAGTTTCAAGTACGCGCAATTCCTCGCTAAGGCTGATATTCACATTGGAATCTGACCCAATGCCAATTTCGCCGCCTTTTGCCATGAACGATGCGGCTGGAAAAATCCCGTCGCCGAGGTTTGCTTCTGTTATCGGGCACAGGCCGACAACGGCATGTGATGCTGCCAGATCGTCAATTTCCGAGGTATCAAGATGGGTTGCATGGATAAGGCACCAGCGTTCATCGACCGGCATATGATCCAAGATCCATCTCACCGGCCGGGCATTCAATGCGGCGACAACTTCGGATATTTCAGCTTCTTGCTCCGCAGCATGAATATGGATCGGTCCATTCGGGGCAAGCGCAAGGCATGTTTCAATTCCCTCTTTCGTCGCCGCACGTAAAGAGTGCGGCGCCACGCCCAGGGCGAAATCGTCGGGATGGTCCGGCCAGGAGGCTTCCAGGGCGGCATAAAGTGCGGCGAACCCATCCAGATCGTTGCCAAACCGGCGCTGGCCACCTTCTAGCGCACGTCCGTCCAACCCGGCCTGGCTGTAAAGAACGGGCAGGTGAGTGTATCCGATGCCGGTTTTCCTTGCGGCGTGTAAATGACGCTGGGAGGTTTCATCGATCTGATGGTATCTGGCACCGTCCGGCCCATGATGAACATAATGGAACTCGCCTTGGGACGCGTACCCCGCTTCGAGCATTTCCAATTGAACCAGGGCGGCGATGTCCTCGATGTCGTCGGGGGTGAGAACGTCCAGAAAATGGTACATGACATTGCGCCAGGTCCAGAAATCGTCGATTGGATTCGGCCCGCGCTGCTCGGCGAGGCCCGCCATTGCCCGCTGAAAACTGTGACTGTGCACATTGGAGAGCGCAGGTAAAATGACGCCAACGCGGTGATCGGCCGGGGCTTCGGTGTCGATAATGTCGGCGATATGCCCGTCATCATTAATTCTAATGGTCACATCATTGCGCCATCCGGTGGGCAATAGCGCTTGTTCTGCGGCGATGGTTTTCATAAAGCTCACACGACTTATTTTTTATGGACATCATATGGACGATGGGTCATTCATCAAGGCAATGATGAAACCCGCGCGCTATGACAATTGTGTCCTTGCGACCATGCAAGGTGGAAGTACGCCATATGGGCTGATCGATGACGCATCGATTATTGTCCGTGACGGTGTCATAGCCTGGTGTGGGCCAAGCGCAGGCCTGCCGGGCGAATATTGCGATATGGACGGGATAGATCTTGGCGGGCGACTGGTGACGCCGGCATTGATCGACTGCCATACGCACCTTGTCTATGGCGGTAATCGTGCGCGCGAATTTGAGATGCGTTTGAACGGCGCGAGCTATGAAGAAATTGCCAGAAGCGGTGGCGGGATTTTGTCAACCGTCATGGCAACCCGCGAACTGAGCGATCAGGAATTGCGCGCGCGTGCCCTCGCGCGCGTTGATGCGCTCATGGCGGATGGTGTGCGCGTCTTTGAAGTGAAATCCGGATACGGACTGACGGTAGATGACGAAATCCGGATGTTGCGCATTGCCCGTGACATTGCGGCCTTGCGACCGGTCACGGTGAAGACGACCTGGCTGGCGGCGCATGCCTTGCCGCCGGAATATAAAGGCCGTGCTGACGATTATATTGACGAGATTGTGATCCCCGGCTTGGAGTTGGCCAATGCGGCGGGGCTTGTCGATGCGGTGGACGGGTTTTGCGAGGACATTGCGTTCTCCAGCGCACAGATTGAGCGGGTTTTCCAGGCGGCGCGGCGTCTGTCTTTGCCGGTCAAGCTCCATGCGGAACAATTAACCGATCAAAAGGGTGCATTGCTGGTCGCGAACTATGGGGGACTTTCCGCCGATCATCTGGAATATCTTCATAAGGATGATGTGCCGATTTTCGCAAAGTCCGGCGCGGTGGCGGTGCTTTTGCCCGGTGCCTACTATTTTCTGAAAGAAACAAAATTGCCCCCAATTGCCGACTTGCGGCAACATAATGTCCCCATGGCGGTTGCGACAGACTGTAACCCTGGAAGTTCCCCAATATTTTCCATGCTTATGGCGTTGAATATGGCGTGTGTTTTATTCGGGTTGACGCCGGAGGAGGCATTGGCGGGGGCCACGCGCAATGCGGCGCGCGCGCTTGGGCTTGAAGGACAATATGGTACACTTACACAGGGCGCATTTGCAGAATTTGCGGTATGGAATGTCGACCATCCGTCAGTATTAGCATATGAGGTGGGTGCGCGCGCGCTTCATCAAATAATCTCTCACAGGTCAAATGCATGACACTCTTGTTAAAACCTCAGGCGATTAAACTTACTGAGCTGGAGAAAATACTTCGTTCAAGGACGGAAATTCGATTGAGCGATGATGCCTATCGCGATGTGGAAGCGGGCGCATCCACTTTGCAAGAATGTATCGGCAGGGGCGATACCATTTATGGTGTGAATACCGGGTTTGGTAAACTTGCCTCGGTCCGGATTGATGATGCAAACCTTGCGGCCCTGCAGAAAAACTTGGTGCGTTCGCACAGTGCAGGTTATGGGGCACCGCTGCCGGAACATATTGTCCGCCTCATGATGGCATTGAAATGCCTTTCACTTGGGCGTGGTGCATCGGGTATCAGGCCGGTTGTGATCCGGTTAATCGAAAGAATGGCGTCGCTTGGGATTATTCCTGTCATTCCGGAAAAAGGGTCGGTTGGTGCATCTGGTGACCTTGCGCCGCTGGCTCATATGTCTGCCGCCCTGATCGGCGAGGGGGACGTCTTTTTCGAAAATGCGCGGATGCCGGCAATGGCGGCTCTCCAGAAAGCGGGGCTGGAGCCTATTGAGCTTCAGGCGAAAGAGGGGCTTGCGCTGTTAAACGGGACTCAGGCGTCAACGGCGCTGGCGCTGGCGGGACTGTTTGATGCGTGGCGACTGGCGATCACGTCGCTGACGACGACGGCGCTTTCCATTGATGCGGCGATGGCATCAGGTGCGCCTTTCCGTGAAGAGATCCATACCCTTCGGGGGCACGCGGGACAAATTGAAAGTGCGCAGCGACTTCGTAGCTTACTGGAAGGCTCCGTCATTCGCGAGAGTCACCGGACGGACGATGAGCGTGTTCAGGACCCGTATTGCCTGCGCTGCGCGCCGCAGGTTATTGGTGCGTGTATTGATCAGTTGCGGCACATTGGCCGCACGCTGGAAATAGAAGCAAATGCGGCAACAGACAATCCGCTTGTGCTGTCAAATGGCTCGATTGTTTCCGGCGGTAATTTCCATGCAGAGCCGGTGGCATTGGTCGCAGACCTGGCGGCAATCGCAATTTCTGAAATAGGCTGCATTTCTCAGCGGCGCGTTGCGCTTTTGGTCGATCCTGCACTGAGTTTCGGTCTGCCCGCTTTTCTTGCGCCGGATCCGGGATTGAAGTCCGGCTTGATGATTGCTGAAGTGACGTCAGCAGCACTGATGAGTGAAAACAAATCACTGGCAAATCCGCGTTCGGTTGATTCCACGCCGACATCTGCCAATCAGGAAGATCATGTGTCCATGGCGTGCCATGGCGCGCGCCGTCTTCTTGAGATGAACAAGAACCTTGCTGGCATTTTAGGCGTTGAAGCTATGTCGGCTGCGCAGGGAATTGAGCTGCGCGAACCTCTAACCACCAGCGCGCGTCTGGCAGATGTTATCAAGACAATCCGTGCAGAAAGCCCGTCGCTAACCGATGACAGAATTGTCAGTGTAGATATAGAAAAACTATCTGACCTTGTGTTAAACACCGACGATCTGGCGAATTTCGGGGATGGTGTTGCGCCGATTGAGTTGGGCCAATGACACCGGTTTACGTTTCCGAAGGGCGTGGGCCGATCATTCTGGCGCAGCCCCATTCAGGCATGGATGTGCCCGAAAATATTCTGGCAAACCTGAATGAAACGGGAAGGCGTCTTCTCGATACGGACTGGCATATTCCGCGGCTATATGACGGCTTACTCCCTGAAGCCAGCATTGTGCGTGCAAATTTCAGCCGGTATGTGATTGACCCGAACCGCGATCCTGCGGGGGGTAGCCTTTACCCGGGGCAAAACACGACCTCGCTTGTTCCGGAAACGACGTTTGACGGTGTTCCAATCTGGAAAACACCGTTGACGGACGAAGATATCGCTGATCGTCTGGCCCGTTTTCATGTGCCTTATCATGATGCACTTCGTGCGGAGATCAACCGGGTGAAAGCAGCCCATGGTTTTGCCATTCTCTATGATTGCCACTCCATCCGGTCTACCATCCCACATCTTTTTGACGGGCGCTTGCCGGATTTGAATATTGGTACAAATGACGGCGCATCGTGTCATGTCGGGATACAAAATGCTGCGCGGGATGTGTGTGCCCGGCAGGATATTTTCAATTTCGTGGTCAATGGTCGGTTCAAGGGCGGCTGGACAACACGCCATTATGGGCAGCCGCAAGCGGGCGTGCATGCCATTCAAATGGAAATCGCTCAGTGTGCTTATTTATCACAAGAGGTGCCGCCATTCACCTATGACGTTAAGCGGGCTGAAACATTACGCCGTCTTCTTGGCGAAATACTGGGTGCTATTGGCGCTGAAGGCAAAAATATAAAATCTGGAGGAAATCCGTGAGCAGAGTGTTGGAAAACAAGAGAGAAATCAAAGCACCCACGGGCTCTGATCTGTCGTGTTTAACATGGACGACAGAAGCGCCATTTCGGATGATCCAGAACAATCTGGATCGCGATGTTGCGGAAAACCCCGATGAGCTTGTCGTTTATGGCGGGATTGGCCGGGCAGCAAGAAACTGGGCAGCGTTTGATCAGATCCTGGGCGCGTTGAAAACCCTGACAGAAGAGGAAACACTTGTCGTTCAGTCAGGAAAGCCCGTTGGCGTTTTTAAAACCCATAAGGATGCGCCAAGGGTTTTGATTGCAAACTCAAACATCGTGCCGCATTGGGCGAATTGGGATCATTTCAACGAACTCGATAAGCAGGGGCTGATGATGTATGGCCAGATGACGGCCGGCTCGTGGATTTATATCGGTACGCAGGGAATTGTTCAGGGAACGTACGAAACCTTTGTTGAGGCGGGGCGTCGCCATTATGGCGGTAACTTAAAGGGCAAATGGATTCTCACCGGTGGCCTTGGGGGGATGGGCGGTGCCCAGCCGCTTGCGGCCGTGATGGCTGGCGCGTGTTGCCTGGCTGTTGAGTGTAATGAAGATAGCGTCGATTTCCGCCTGCGGACCCGATATGTGGATGAGAAAACAGATAATCTCGATGAAGCTCTGGCGATGATCGCGCGCTGGACGGCGGCGGGTGAGGCTAAATCCGTTGGCCTGATTGGCAATGCGGCAGAAATCTTTCCGGAACTTGTCAAGCGCGGTGTGAAGCCGGACCTTGTAACGGATCAAACCTCTGCACACGATCCAATTAATGGATATTTGCCCCTTGGTTGGACCATGGCGGAATGGAAAGACAAACGCCAGAGGGATCCCAAAGCGGTCGAGGCCGCAGCGCGCCAGTCAATGACAGAACAGGTTCGTGCCATGCTGGCTTTTTGGAACCAGGGCGTTCCGACACTCGATTATGGGAATAATATTCGTCAGGTTGCGAAGGAAGAAGGTCTGGAGAATGCATTCGATTTTCCAGGTTTTGTGCCGGCTTATATTCGGCCATTGTTTTGTCGCGGTGTAGGTCCGTT
>SHAI01000142.1 GCA_004213235.1 Parvularculaceae bacterium | reverse complement strand
TCAAAGAGTGCCTCTATTTGATTTGCATCAAGAGCATTTGTGACGTCAGGGTCATCCTTCAGGCCGGAAAGAAAATCCTTCTCGCCCCGCCATGCTGGCATCGCGTTTCGTTGCACAAGTCGGTATGCGTCTTCGCGCGAGACACCGGCCTGCGTCAATGCAAGCAGGACACGCTGCGAATGAATTAGCCCGCCAAGTTGGTCTAAATTAGTCTGCATGCGTTCTGGATAGACAATGAGTTTATCAATTACGCCGGCAAGGCGGCGCAGGGCGAAATCCAGATGCACGGTTGCGTCCGGTCCAATGCCGCGCTCGACAGATGAATGGGAAATGTCGCGCTCATGCCATAAGGCCACGTTCTCCATTGCCGGCACCACACACATTCGAACAAGACGGGCAAGGCCGGTCAGGTTCTCTGTCAGGATGGGGTTGCGTTTATGGGGCATTGCCGACGAGCCTTTCTGCCCGGCGGAAAAATATTCCTCTGCTTCCAGAACTTCTGTTCGCTGCAGGTGTCGGATTTCCACAGCAAGGCGTTCGACAGACGAAGCAATAACGCCAAGTGCGGCAAAAAAAGCTGCATGGCGATCGCGCGGTATTACCTGGGTTGATACCGGCTCAGGGGTGAGGCCCATTTTTTCCGCTACATATGTCTCAACGGCCGGGTCGATATTTGCAAATGTCCCCACGGCACCTGAAATGGCGCATACGGCGATTTCCTTTTTGGCGCCAATCAAACGTTCCCGGCCGCGTTCAAACTCGGCGAAAAAGGTCGCAAGCTTGACACCAAATGTTGTCGGTTCAGCGTGGATGCCGTGGCTGCGGCCAAGGCAGATATCGTGACGATGTTCAAAGGCCCGCTTCTTCAGAGCGGCCAGAACGAGGTCCATGTCTTCAATCAGAATATCCGCAGCGCGCGCCATCTGAACCGATAAACACGTGTCAAGAACGTCTGAGGACGTCATACCCTGATGGACGAAACGCGCCTCCGGGCCGACAATTTCCGCCAAATGAGTCAGAAACGCGATGACATCATGTTTGACTTCTCGCTCGATCTCATCGATCCGCGCGACATCGAACGTTGCGGCAGCGCCTTTTTCCCAAATGGTCTCGGCCGCTTCGCTCGGGACAACGCCGAGTTCTGCAAGTTTAGTCGTGGCGTGCGCTTCGATTTCGAACCAAATCCGAAACTTGCTTTCAGGTGACCAAACGTCGGCCATTTCAGCGCGCGTATAACGAGGGATCATGGGCGATTTTTCCTGAGGGTTCTATCGTGTTAAAAAGGAAGTGCGCATCGTCCGTTTGATCAGCGCTTGCGCGTGTCTTTGCGTGTGCCTATCCGATGCGTCTGATCGCGGCAAGACCTTTGGCCGTGCCTTCGCGGGCTGCCCATCTCAATTTTTTCCAGCCAGGTATGTCACGACCAATCGAGGATGACTTTGCCGGATTTGCCTGATCTCATGATGTCAAAACCCTTCTGGAAGTCAGATACCGGGAAATGATGAGTCAGAATTGGACTGAGATCGAGCCCAGCCTGGAGCAATGCGCCCATTTTGTACCAGGTTTCGAACATGCGACGCCCGTAGATCCCCTTGAGTTCAAGACCTTTGAAGATCACCTGATCCCAGGCAATGCCAGCACCGTTCGGCAGTATGCCAAGAAGGGCGATCCGGCCGCCATGGTTCATCGTGTTCAGCATGGTCTCGAACGCAGCTGGCGCGCCAGACATTTCAAGGCCGACATCAAACCCTTCCGTCATGCCTAATTCCGCCATCACGTCATTTAACGATTCCGACGCAACGTTTACGGCCCGGGTCGCGCCAAGCTGGCGGGCAAGTTCCAGCCGATAGGGGTTTATATCTGTCACAACGACATGGCGCGCGCCAACAAAGCGGGCGACGGCTGCGGCCATGACGCCAATTGGACCGGCACCACTAACAAGAACGTCTTCGCCGACGAGATCAAAGGCGAGCGCGGTGTGCACCGCATTGCCGAAAGGGTCGAATATGGCCCCCAATTCGTCACTCACATCGTCAGGTAATTTGTACAGGTTAAATGCGGGTACGGCGATGTATTCGGCAAAGGCTCCCGGTCGATTAACGCCAATGCCCATGGTGTTGCGGCATAAATGGCGGTTTCCCGCCCGACAATTGCGGCAAAAACCACACGTAACGTGCCCCTCAACAGAAACCCTATCGTTGATTTTCAACCCCGAATGTTCGGGGTGAACTTCCGAGCCTATTTCAACGACGCGGCCCATCAGCTCATGGCCGATGGTCATGGGCACCGGCACTGTTTTTTGAGACCACTCATCCCAGTTATAGATATGAATGTCCGTCCCGCAGATCGCCGTCTTTTCGACCTTGATCAAAACATCATTTGGCCCGATTTCGGGTCGGGGAACGTCTTCTAGCCAGAGCCCTTCTTGAGGGGATGTTTTCACAAGCGCCCGCATGTTTTGTTTCCCTATTATGGTCAGTGTTTTTTGTGTGCGATATTGTACCGCCAGATGTCGATGATTTCAGCCCGTTGGCTTGGATAATCGCCGCGCAATTTCAGGGGCAAAATAGGTGATGATTCCATCTGCTCCAGCCCGCTTGATAACCGCAATGCTCTCAAACATTGCAGCATCTTCATCAATCCAGCCCTGAGCCCCTGCCGCGACGATCATCGCATATTCGCCCGAAACCTGAAACGCAAATGTTGGTGCCGCAAACGCGTCTTTCGCGCGCCTGATAATGTCTAGATAAAAACCGGCAGGTTTGACCATGACGCTGTCTGCACCTTCTTCCAGATCGAAGGCAATTTCACGCAGCGCTTCATCAGAATTACCCGGGTCCATCTGGTAGGTTCTTTTGTCGCCTTTCAGAACGCCCTTTGACCCGATGGCATCCCGGTAGGGGCCATAAAGCGCTGATGCGTACTTTGCGGCGTAGGACATGATTTGGGTGTTATGGAAGCCTGCAGCCTCCAGGCCATGGCGAATGGCACCGATGCGGCCATCCATCATGTCTGAAGGGGCGACGATATCAAACCCGGCCGCTGCCTCGATGACCGCTTGCTCGACGAGCACCTCGATCGTCCGATCATTATGGATCTCATCGTCGATGATGATGCCGTCATGGCCGTGATCGGTGTAGGGGTCGAGCGCGACATCCGCCATCAAACCGATCTCAGGCACTTCGGCTTTGATAGCCCGTGCTGCTCGGCACATCAGGTTTTCCGGGTCTGTTGCAAGCCGCGCGTCAGCGGCGCGCTGGTTAGCGTCTGTGTATGGGAACAAAGCCAGCGCCGGGATACCAAGCGCGGCAGCCTCTTTTGCCACGATCACCGCTTCATCGACCGAGAGGCGATGGACGCCAGGCAAAGAGGCAACCGGTTCGCGTACGCCTGTGCCGTCTTTGAGGATGATTGGCCAGATGAGGTCGGTGACTGATAAACTGGTCTCGCGCACAAGCTTGCGCGACCAATCGGTGTGTCTTGTTCGGCGAAGTCGTGTTGTTGGATAACGTCCGAATGCAGATACCGCCAAAATGCGCCTCCTTCTTAACCTGTGTTCACGAACATGAACCGTGTCGGTTTGGTTTATCGCATTGATTAGAATTTGATTTCAAATTGATCTGCACAAGTTAATCGGGCTTTTAGATAATGAGCTTAAGGTCGTTCAAAATTAGCTGAAAATGACAAGGGCTTAAGCAATGGTGGCGGTTGAGAATGCACTGGCGTCCGGCGTAATCGGGACGCAAAAACAAGAAGGTACAGAGCCAGAGGCGTTACGTGGGTCATACCTCCAGCTGCTCCATCTTGTCGAGCGGTTACACCGGCAATTACTCGATGTGATCAAGGATGAGTTGGAGCGACTTGGCCAAGCCGACATAAATTCGGTCCAGGCGCTCCTCCTTTACAATATTGGAGACGCTGAGTTGACGCCGGGCGAATTGCGCTCACGCGGGCATTATCTGGGCTCGAATGTCTCGTACAACCTCAAGCAGTTGACGGATAAGGGGTATATCCGCGAGCAGCGTTCCGACACTGATCGCCGTTCCAAGCGCGTTTCCTTGACCGCTGGTGGTATCCATGTCCGCGATAAACTGGCTGATCTGTTTGAGCGCCAGCTTAACTCAGTTGAACAGGTCGGCGGTGTTGATGTTGATTTGATCGACCAGACGAATAAAACCCTTAAAAGGCTGGAGCGTTTTTGGGCCGACCAGGTTCGTTACCGTTTGTAGTCTTTTGGACTGCCGCCAGACGGTTCCCGAGAAATCTCCTTTTATTGTTGGCGCGCTCTGTGAGCGCGCCATTTTTTTTGTTGTAAATTGCCGCTGAAACGACGGTGTTCGCTGCGCCCCATAAGCTTAGAATTTTTGTGATTTGCGCTTGTTTTTGTGCCACGCTTTCCAATTGGACCGAATTCCAGATACGGTATGGGGCTAAAACCAGGACATGATCTCATGGAATTACAAGTTAACGGGCGCCGGCGGACGATTGAAGCAGACGGTGACACGCCCTTGCTCTGGGTTTTACGCGATGAATTGGGAATCACTGGCGTAAAATTCGGTTGTGGCATTGCGATGTGCGGTGCGTGCACTGTCCACGTTGACGGCGCGCCCAGGCGCGCATGTTCTTTGCCGGTGAAACTGCTCGATAAGCACAATGAGATTACCACAATAGAGGGGCTTTCGGACGATGATGCCCTGCACGCGGTTCAGGAGGCCTGGATAGAGCAAAATGTTGCACAATGCGGGTTTTGCCAATCGGGTCAGATCATGTCCGCGGCCGCACTATTGTCCATTGTGTCAGCACCAACTGATGACGAGATTGATAAGGCAATGGCGGGCAATGTCTGCCGATGCGGGACCTATCCGCGCATCAGGGCGGCAATCCATGCCGCGGCTAAAAAGCTGAACCGGGGGGCATAATGGCGAAGATTGTCCGGCGTGCCTTTTTGCTCGGCTCCGTCGCAATCGCGGGCGGGGTCGCGTTTGGGTATTATAAGGTTTCCGAGCCTTACCCGAACCCGTTAGAAGTTGATCTCGGTGATGATGAAGCAGCCATCACACCTTATGTCCTCGTCAACAGCGATGGGGTGACAATCATCGCCCCGCGCGCGGAAATGGGCCAGGGGGTGCGCACCACCCTGGCGGCCCTTGTTGCTGAGGAGTTGGACATTGACCTTGATGACGTCAATGTCGAACAGGGCCCGGCGTCGAGTGCATATTACAATGCTCTTGGCCTGGAAGAAGCAGCGCCTTTTCCAGTAACCGATAACGGGCTCGCGGCGAGGAGCGTCAGAGACGTAACGCATATTATCGCCAAGGTCATGGGACGCCAGCTTACTGGTGGTTCGACGTCAACGCCCGATGCCTTTGATAAAATGCGAAAAGCTGGTGCCGCAGCGCGCATCGTACTGGTTAAGGCTGCAGCGCGGAAACTCAGCATCAAGGCGCGTGAGCTGACGACAAAAAACGGCGCGGTTATCGCTCCCGACGGTACAAAAATTCCTTATACCGAATTAGCTTTGGCGGCACGTGATATCTCCCCGCCGAAAGATCCGAAGCTGAAGGATCGGTCTGAATGGCGGATCCTTGGCAAGACTCAAAACAAGGTTGACATGACCGAGAAGTCAACCGGCAAGGCGATGTACGCCAGCGATGTGCGTCTACCAAACATGGTCTTTGCAACTATTCTGGCAAACCCAAATATTGGTGCACCAATTAACTCTGTTAATGACGGTGATGCGCTGAAAGTTTCTGGCGTCAGAAAAACGCTGAAGGTCGGGTCTGATGCTGTGGCCGTCCTCGCCAGCAATACCTGGGCGGCGATGCAAGGTGCGAAGGCGTTAAAAGTAGACTGGGCGGTGGCTCCCTATCTTCAGTCAACGGCTGAAATTCGTGCGGCCATGGAGGCGGCCCTGGATGGTGAGCCGACCAGCCAGAACCGCGATGACGGAAACATTACTAAGGCCTTGGGAGACGGCCAGACTATAGAGGCATCCTATCATGTGCCCTATCTGGCGCATGCCACGATGGAGCCAATGAGCGCAGCGGCTCTATTAAATGACGATCGTCTGGACATTTGGGTGGGAACCCAGTCGCCGACGGACGCATTGGCGCTTGGCAGCGAATTGTCCGGGCTCGCCACGGAGAAGGTTCATGTCCACACGACATATCTGGGTGGTGCATTCGGCCGTCGCAGCGAGATGGATTATATCGCGCACGCGGTTAAAATTGCGATCGCGGAAAAAGGGACACCTGTTTCCATGGTTTGGTCCCGCGAAGAAGACATGCGCCACGATGTTTACCGGACAATGGCGCACGCGCGTTTTAAAGGTGCGGTGAAAGACGGTGCCGCGACTGCATTCGATCTTCACTTGGCATCGTCACCCACAGCGCTGGATGCTTTTTCTCGCCGCGGTATGGATCTTTCCATGGC
>SHAI01000141.1 GCA_004213235.1 Parvularculaceae bacterium | reverse complement strand
ATGATCTCCCGATCCATGCGTGAAAATCCAAAACGCGCCAAATGCGCCTTATGAAATTCTACCTCAAGCGCCGCCGCATCCTTAAAACAAAGCGCTAATGTCGTATCGCTTCCCCTGTATTTGAGATGAAGCACATGCATTGATGTCAACGCATCCGGCCGCGCACCCGTTTCAATCAAGCGCGTTCGCTGGGCGTTTTCTAATTCCTTTGCCATCGCCGTTGCGTGCACCAGAGATGCCTCATGGAGCGGTTCTTCAATCATTATCTGGTCTATGTCACCGCGGTCAGCCAGCCCCATACCGTATGCAGATAATACCCCCGATAATGGGTGCACAAGAACGCGTTTCACCCCGAGCTCTGAAGCAACGCGGCATGCCAACTGACCGCCGGCTCCGCCGAAACAGTTCAACGCGAAGCCGTCAATATCGCGCCCCTTTTCCAGCGTCACCTGTCTGATCGCCCGCGCCATATTGGCAACAGCGATGTCAACAAACCCCTGGGCCACTTCTTCCGGAGCCATGCGCGCTTGCGCCCCCAAGGCCGCGAATGCAGCTTTTACCGACGTGGTATCGAGCGTTTCATTACGGTTTGGCCCAAATATCTTCGGGAACTGAGAAGGGTCTAATCGACCCAGAAATAAGTTCGCATCGGTGACGGTCAGCGGCCCGCCGCGGCGATAACACATCGGACCGGGGTCCGCGCCGGCACTTTCAGGCCCGACAGCGAACTTCTCTCCATCGAATGAGAGGACCGACCCGCCGCCAGCAGCGACGGTGTTGATCGACATAATCGGTGAACGAAGTTTTACCCCGGCAAGCACCGCATCATCTGTTCTTTCAAAAGAACCATCGAAAAACGCAACATCCGTCGATGTGCCCCCCATATCGAAGGTAATAATGTTCGGCTCACCAGCTGTTTTTGCCGTTTTTGCCGATGCAATCAAACCACCAGCCGGGCCCGACAAGACTGCATCCTTGCCGCGAAACGCCTCAGCACGCGTTAGATCGCCGCTGGACTTCATAAAATAGAGATCCACCCCCGGCAAAGCCGCCGCCACCCGCGCCACATACGCGCTCAACACTGGCGACAGATAAGCGTCAACCAGAGTTGTACTGGCACGCGGCACAAGCCCGATGAGCCCGCTAACCGCGTGGCTTGCCGAGACATTCGTAAAACCCGCCTCGCGCGCCAGGGCAGACAATCGCTGCTCCATTTGTGGCCATCGCCATGCATTGATGAGCGCAATGGCACAGGAGGTCATCCCGCTCTGGGCGGCTTTGGCGAATTCCGCGCGCGCCGCAGCCTCATCCAAAGCTTCGATTTCCTGGCCGTCCACATCCACACGGCCAGATATCTCTAACGTGTCCTCATAAATCGGCGTTGGTTTTTGAATATCCAACTCAAACAGCTTCGGGCGAGATTGATCGCCAATCTGCAGAAGGTCCGAAAACCCTCTATTTGTAACAAACAAGACCGGCGCGCCTTTGCGCTCCAACAGCGCATTCGTGGCAACCGTCGTCCCCATTTTGACGTGATCAATCTGGTCGGCGGGAATTGGCGCCCCATGGTCTGTTTTCAATATCCGCCCAATGCCCTCAATTGCGGCATCGGCATAATTCGCCGGATCTTCTGAAAGAAGTTTTTCTATGATCAGTTCACCATCCGGTGCCTGCGCGACGATGTCAGTAAACGTACCACCGCGATCGATCCAGAAACGCCACTTTGCGGAGGTACTTTGCGCCATTACAAAATCCCAAATACCCGCAGCAATCCACGCATACCAAGCGCGAATGTCAGCGCCACGACCAGCCATCCGGCGATGTTGTCAAATAGGGAATTGGCGTGCTTGCCCATAATATCGGAATTGTTTGCGATACGGATTAGGAATACCGCCACAAAGGGAAGTAACAGCGCGTTCGCCGCCTGCGCCAAAAGAATGAGCGTAATCGGATTAAACCCCGACAGACCAATCATCATCCCAAAAATCAGAACACCCAAGGCCGACAGCCTGAATAGCGGGCGGCTAGTCGGGTCTACGTTCTTGTCAGTCTTTGCGAACAGTTCCTGCACGACCAATCCAGTTGCCAGCGGTGCCGTGATCGCGGAAGTCAGACCCGCAGCGAACAACCCGATCCCGATCGCATACCTCGCATAGGCACCAAAAACAGGCTCAAGCCCGCGCGCCATATCCGCCGCATTTCTTACCTCAAGGCCAGCCCCAAACAAAGCCGTTGCAGCGGTAGACAGTATCAAGATGGACACAAGACCGCCGATACCGATCGATACTCTTGAATCTTGCCGCGCCAGGAAAACGGCGCGCGAAGCCTTCTCTTCCGAGTACCACCGCGTTCGCACGCTAGCGGCATGAAGAAACAGATTATACGGCACAATCGTCGTGCCGATGAGGGCAGCGGCGGTAAGTTGGGCACCGTCAGGGATCCGCGGCGCAAACCCCCGCAGCAATGCCAACAAGTCTGGCCTGACAAGCACAGCACTGATCAAAAACGCTAGGCTCATCGCAATGACGAGGCCGACCAGAATCCGCTCGATAAGGCGATACTGCCCGGACAGGAGCAACGCCCCGGCACATAGCCCTAAAACCATCAGATATAAGGGCCGACGGCCCGTCCCGGCGAGAACCTCAAGCCCCAAAACGCCGCCAACAAGGTTCCCCGCTTCATAGGCAGCATTGCCGAGCGCAAGCGCCGCCAATAACAGGACGACCACTGCGCGCCGCGTTATTCGGGAAGGTAAGCTCTGGAGCAGAGCCTCCCCAAGCCCGTGCCCCGCTCCAGCCCCAAGTCGCGCCGCCATGTCTTGCAATATGATTGCAGCAAAGGTTGCAAAAGCCAGAGCCCATACCAAAGTGAATCCAAAAGTCGCACCAGCGACCGTACACGCCGTAACCGTACCGGGACCTATAAATGCCGCAGCGACGAGCGCGCCGGGGCCAATGTTAAATTTCGGCAAACGAGACTTCATTGTCGAATCCAATGTCGGAAAAAGGCTTCAAGGGAAATGTTTTATCTGGCGCAATTATCAGAAACAACTGCGCCGCGCCGGAATGAACCGGGCGCGGCGCGTGAAGTTTTGGCAATACGGATAATCCGTTATTCCGGGATTGCACCGCCCGTGGTCCAGGGGCCTCCCGCTGCCAAAAGTGCTGCCTCAAACGCCGGAATAGTCTCTCCAGTAAGTTTGTTCAAACGCTCTCGCGCAACGGCATATTCCTGTTCAGCATACGCCAGTTGTTTCTTATGGGTACCGGTTGGGCCATAGGTTGACAGACCAACACCAACCATCACCTTGCCAAGACGGCTTTGTACCGTCGCCGGTGCTTCCTGCCCTACCGCTGCCATCGACTGATTGCCCGACATCATCTCAATAATATCGTTCAATTCCTGATTAATCACCGCCCACTGATCATCCAGTTCGGCAGGAGCGCTGCGCGTGCGTCCCAACGCTGTTTTCAATTCGGCGATTTTATCTTCCAGATCGCCGGTTACTTTACTCGCAGCAGAAACACCGCGATCCAGCTTTGCAGCCCGTTCCCAGAATTCCGCCGCGAGTTGAGGCTCTGCTCCGGCTAATGCCCCCTTGCGCAAACGCTCAACCGTGAATTTCTGGGCACCGATAAGCTCCGTCGTTTCCCCCTGCACACGCTTCGACAAAGACACCGTGTACTCCCCCGGTGCCGCAAGGAAACCCGATGGCTCATCGTCTCCGTTCCTGACGGGCCTGACCACATCCATTGATGGATAACGAAGGTCCCAGGCGACCCGGTGGAACCCTTTCTTGGTTGATCCAGATATCCGCCGCACGACATTACCGTCGCTATCACGAACGGTTAGCCAGACTTCTGGTGCGGTTTCCTGGCGTTCCTTTTCAACAACGTCATAGCCAGGAAATGGCGTGTCTTTCCATTTCTCGACGTTTTCTTTTTCCGCCTCCTGACGAATTTTTTCCTGTGTTTTCAGATCGTCTTTTAGGTAATAGGTGAATACCGCGCCGAATGGTGGATTTTCCGCACGATAGAAACTGTGGCCTTGTGACCCCTGCTCGGAGAAAGCCAGCGGATGCTGTTCCACATACCACCATGCGCGTCGGCCGGTAAACAGGTGTGCTTCCTCACCAAGCGCAGCCTTGTCCACCCCGCGGAGTGGCGAATAATCATCAAGGATAAAGAAGCCACGACCGAACGAGGCGGCAACAACATCGTCTTCACGGCGCTGGATCGTCACATCACGGAAGGAGATATTCGGCACACCATTTTCAAGTTCAACCCATTGTGTCCCGCCATCGACACTAAAAAAGAGCCCGAATTCCGTTGCGAGGAAAAATAGGTCCTTGTCTTCATCATCCTGGACAATCCGCCAGACAAGATTGCGCTCGGGCAGATCCCCCAACATGGAGGTCCATGTACGACCATTATTAGTGCTCTTGTACAGATATGGCTTGAAGTCGCCATATTTGTGATTGTCGAGAGCGACATAGACCGTATTCGCGTCAAACAAATCGGCGCGAATATCATTCACGAACGCCGTCTTGGGCACACCAGGCAAACTGCTGACTTCAACTTTGTTCCAGGTTTTACCGCCATCGATCGTCCAGTTGATCAAACCATCATCAGTGCCGGTATACAGAATGTTTTCATCAAGAGGAGATTCTCCAACCGATGTGATCGTGTTGTACTGCGACATGGCAAGATAATCCCAGCCCGCTTCCCACGACCATTGGCGCCCCATAACAGGCAGCAGCATACGGTCTTCATTGCGCGTCAGGTCTTTCGAAACGGCCGTCCAATCATCACCACGATTGTCTGACCGCCAGAGCCGATAAGATCCAAAATAAATCCGCTTGGGATCGTGCTGACTAACAAAAATAGGCGCATCCCAATTGAAGCGCTCAACGGGTTCGCCTGGTTCCGGCTGTGGCTGAATATGCACAACCTCACCCGTTATGCGGTCAACACGCGCCAGATTCCCTTCCTGCCACTCCGCATACATAATATCTGGATTGCCCGGCTCCGTGGCCGGCTGATGCCCATCGGCAAACAGTACAACTTCCCAATCTGAGTTACGGATACCATGCCGATTATCGGTTCGCGACGGCCCGCCCTGGGTGTTGTTATCCTGGGTGCCACCATAGACATTGTAAAAGGGCACCGCGTCATCAACGGCCACTTTGTAGTACTGCGTGACCGGCAAATTCGCGATATAACGCCAGGACTTCTCACCATCATGACTTTCATACAAGCCGCCGTCCGACCCGAACAGGATATAATCGGGATCATCCTTGCGGAACGCAATCGCATGATCGTCAACATGCTTATGTTCGTTATTTATCCGCACAAAAGTTTTACCGCCATCATCAGACACCTGACTATAATTGCTTACCAGGTATATTTTGTCGAACTGATGCGGGCTTGCGTAAAGCTCCTGATAGTAATGCGGACCGGTGCCACCACCGACCGCATCGGACATCTTCGTCCAGCTTGCACCGCGGTTTGCTGACCGCCAGACGCCACCTTCTCTACGGTCGGTCTCGATCGCGGCATAAACCACGTCCGGGTTCTGCGGCGAAATGGCAAGGCCGATCTTGCCCATATTGCCGCTGGGAAGGCCCTTCTTCAGCTCCTGCCAGGTCGCGCCGCCATCGTCGGACACATGAACACCTGACTCTGGCCCGCCGCCGACATAAGCTGCGACAGTTCGATGATGTTGCCAGGTCGCCGCATAGAGCCGGTCCGGGTTGCGCGGGTCCATCACAATATCGGTTACGCCGGTCCATTCACCCGCTGACAGCACATTGTCCCAGGTCTTCCCGCCGTCAGTTGTTTTAAACAGGCCACGCTCGCCGCCCTTGGACCAGAGCGGCCCCTGCGATGCCACGAACACGGTGTCGGGATCATCGGGGTGCACAATGATCGTGGAAATGTGTTCTGACTTTTCAAGCCCGAGATGCTCCCAGCTCTCACCGCCATCGCGTGAACGGTAAACGCCGTCTCCGAAGCCGACATGGCGCCCACCAACATTCTCGCCAGTCCCGACCCAGATTGTGTGGGAGTTGGAGGGGTCGATCGTTACATCCCCGATCGAGTAGGACGTCTGATCATCAAAGATCGGCTTCCAGGTGGTTCCAGCATTTTCCGTTTTCCAGACGCCGCCGGACCCCACCGCCACATACCAGGTGGACGGATCACTCTCGTCAATGTCGATATCGGCGATACGCCCGGACATGAAGGCCGGCCCGATCCCGCGCAATTCAAACCCGGCAAACAACTCCGACGACATTTTATTGGCATCGTCAGCGGATTGATTAAGTCCGCTGAAAAATTTGCTGATCCCTTGCGCGGAAACCGCGGTGATGGCGAGCGGCACAATGGCGGCGGTCAGAAGAATTTTGCGATACATAGGGGCCCCATCTTTTTCG
>SHAI01000140.1 GCA_004213235.1 Parvularculaceae bacterium | reverse complement strand
CCCGTCGATCAGCTTTTAGAAGCGGCGTTAGCACGGCTGCGTTTGTAGTGCGTATCTAGGGAAATATTTCAGCCTCGCGAACGGCGGCTTTTTTCGACAACTCGATCTGGTTGTATGTTCTGTTCAGTGAACTAATCTTTATAAGGATGGAACTGCTACGTCGATGGACATATGTTTGCAGACAGACAAACTCAGCTTAATGCCATCGACTTTGCAGTCGGAACGTCATGTATCCGCCAATTATCCGCCTTGTATCCCCTATATGTCCGGGCGGCGAAACGGATCGAAAACGCATTCACCGGCAAAGCTAGCTGAACTGCTCAAGCAGTGGGGCGGCGAGCTTTAGCTCGCTACGGATTTCGCACCATCCGGTATGACGTCCCCATCGGAGATGACACAATTTCGGCCACGGTCCTTGGCTGCGTAAAGACACTCGTCAGCGCGTTCAATCAGCGTTTCCACAGTGTCATTAGCCTGAAGCGTCGCGATCCCCATAGAGAGGGTGACATTACCCATATTTTCGTTTGTGCGGCGCTTTTTTAATAGCCGCGTGCCTACCGCATCGCGGATTCGGTCGGCAAGAAGAATGCTGTTATTGCGCGACGTTGATGGCAAAATGATCGCGAACTCTTCACCGCCAAAGCGCGAGAGGATATCCCTGCCTTTGACATTTGCTTTCATCATCTCTGCGACAAGACGGAGGACCTGGTCGCCAGTTTGATGCCCCCAACGGTCATTAAAACGTTTGAAAAAGTCGATATCTACAAGCACAAGCGACAAGGGGTCGTCATTCTCTCGCGCAAATTCAAGTTCCCGGTGTATCGAGGTGTCAAATGCCTTGCGGTTTTTGACACCAGTTAGCGGGTCCGTAAGTGCCTCTTTCTGGATCGTCTCAATGCTCTCGCGAAGGAAGCTGATTTCGTCAGATGAGTCGGCAAGTTGCGATTCTAATTTCTCATTGCTTGCCTGAATCGACGTCACAATGTTGGTAACGCCGTCGATCAAACGGGCCACTTCCGGGTTCTCTGAGGCTGTTTTCGTTAAATCATCAGCTAGACAGCCCAGCGCGTTTGAGCAGCCAGCAGAGTTTTTTCCGGATTCTTTGACAGCATCGGCAATCTTACCCGCCTCTGTTTCAAACTTTTCGATCATCGAGAAGATCTTGTCCTGGGCGTCTTGGTGCGCAACGAATTTTTCGTAAAGCTCGTTCGCTCTGCTTTGAGTTAAAGCTGCGCCAGTGTTTTCACCCGTCCGAATGGCTTTTGACAAATTTATATTTGCATTACTGACGTGAAGATAAAACAGTTCAATATTGCGCACCGACGCCTGAAGCCCGGCTTTTTTTAAGGCGTTCAGCGCTTCTTGCGCCACATGATGCGATGTTTCTAATTCATTTCGCATGGGGTGCGGATACCTGTGACTGAGGAAAAAGGAACTTTCACAGTATTCGAAAGAGCGTAAATGAACGGCTAAATTTAACCAAAAAACTCCCTGACGGGCGCTATTTGGGGCGCGCCTTTTTGGCGGGCCGTAAAACCCAGATGCCGCCCACCATTTAGCGTTAAGGGGCTAGGCCTGTTCGTTCCAGAGCGACGTAACCCTTAACGCATCATGAATGCGGGTACCGCGTCGCCGAAACCGACTAACGGTTCCTCATGGGCAGGCTGCCCGTCGTTTTCAGTTTGCCGGTCGCGGGCAGGGGGCGCTTTGCGCTCGCTGCGTGGCCGCCGGGTCCGGCCTTCTCCCCTTTTATCCGCACTTTCGCTATCCCGTCGGCGGGTGCGGTTCGCGCCTCGATTGGTCAACTCTTCCTGGGCTTTTTCGAAAAAACCCTCGCCCAGTTCAGTTCGCTCAATGGATTCTGCGTTAATCGTTTTTAAAATCGCCGAATAGGATTTTTCATCCCGGGGCGTCACCATCATGAATGCCGTGCCCTGGCGGCCAGCCCGTCCGGTGCGACCGATCCGGTGAACATAATCATCCGGATTAATGGGCACGTCGTAGTTGAAAACATGACTCACGGCAGGAATATCTAACCCGCGGGCAGCGACGTCCGACGCAATAAGAAACTGCAGTTCGCCAGATCGGAATTTTTCGAGTGTTTCCATGCGGAATGCTTGCGCCAGGTCGCCATGAATGGGCCTTGCATTGAAGCCATGCTTTTGCAGCGATTTTGCAACAATATCGACGGCGGACTTCCGATTGCAAAATACGATGCCGTTTTTGACGCCGTCCATGGCAAGCAGATGGCGCAGTGTATGACGTTTAAGGGTGTCGTCGGCCTTGGGCACGTCAATAACGCGCTGTGTGATTGTATCAGCTGTTGTCGCGGGGCGAGAAACCTCAACCCGTGCTGGCGCAGAAAGGAACTGGTCGGTTAGATGCTGAATTTCCGGCGGCATGGTCGCGGAGAAAAACAGGGTCTGGCGGGTCATGGGTGTCAGCTTGAAGATCCGTTCGATATCCGGAATGAACCCCATGTCCAACATGCGGTCTGCTTCATCGACCACCATGACTTCGATTCCGGTCAACAAAAGGCGGCCCCGCTCAAAATGGTCGAGCAGGCGACCGGGGGTTGCGATCAATACGTCAACGCCCCGTGTTAATTTCGCATCCTGATCCGCAAACGACACGCCACCGATTAGCAGCGCCATGGAAAGTTTGTAATATTTGCCGTATTTTTCGAAGCTGTCTGCGACTTGCGCAGCAAGCTCGCGGGTGGGTGCCAATACAAGTGAGCGCGGCATGCGTGCCCGCGCGCGGCCTTTGGCAAGCCGGTGGATCATTGGCAGCGTGAATGAAGCGGTTTTGCCTGTTCCCGTTTGGGCGATGCCAAGCACATCGCGCTTTTTTATCGCTTCAGGGATGGCACCTTCCTGGATCGGCGTCGGTGTATCATAACCGGCTTCGGTTAGGGCTTGCAGGATTTTCGCTTCAAGGCCGAGGTCTTCGAACTTCATTAAGTCTCTCGTTTGTTTCAGCAAAGGGTGTGCTGATCTTTCTCGTGTGTCGCAGCACAGGGCGTGCTGATTTCTCTGGGGGGTTACGAGCGGTTCACTTTAACGCGCCGCTGTCCCGCAGTGACAAACGATGCGTCCTACATAACGCGCGATGCGAATTTACTGCTATCGCAAGGGGCCGGTGGTTCGCAGTGTCTTAGGGCGTGCTCCGAGGTCGGAACTTATCGCCTGCGCGCGCCGCAACCAGCTCTCGCGCGATTAGGCCGGTTAACCTGCGCGAGTCAAACCCGGTCGGCATTTGTGCTGCAATTCTTGTCGAGTTTATGTAACACTGAGGCGCGCGGGCAACAGTTTTCATAATGTCGGATATATATGGCGGGGTGTGTTTTGCGATCTCTTACAGGTTTACCAGGGTACCGTGCGATATTCTGGCGTTATGTAGAGGTCGTGCGCGGGCGTCACGTCAAAGGTGTCATACCATGCTGAGATGTGGCGCACGGTAAGGTTCACCCGAAGGTCCGCCGGCAAGTGTACCGGATCAGACAGCGTGCCAGGACGTGATTTGCGCCGCCATAGCCGCGCATAAGCGTTAAAGAAAGTTGCGTTGTCAGCCGTGTCTTCGGCTGCGTGGGTCGCAATAAAGGCATCATGGGCAAGGGTTAGGCCGCGGATATCTGCGAAGGCTTCACGCAGTGTCTCTGGCGCGGGCTGGTGTTGCGCCGGGTCATCGTGGGTGTTGTGGCGGAGGGGCATGGCATCAGCTATTTTTTCGAGCAAGATCCCTTGCATCCGCGCATCCTCATCCGTCCACCAATCACGGAATGATTGTGCAGCGTCCACCAGGCGGCCTTGATCGTCGATTGCGTGGCTCATCTCATGGCCGATGATCGCGCCCAGAGCGCCGTAATTTTCAGCATCTGAGCGTGCTGGATCAAAGAAGGGCGCACCAAGGATCGCCGCTGGTAAAACGATCCGATTGCGGAGCGGGTCATAATAAGCGTTGACGCGATAGGAGGGCGCGTGCCAGTCGTCTGGGGCTGGTTGGGTACCAAGTCTGGACAATGCAGCCTGCCATTTGTGGGCGGTAACAGATTTGGCATTTTTGTAAGCCGTCATATCCTCTGTGCGAAACCCCAGACCCGCCGCAGCAGGTTCAGCCGGCCCGCATATTTTTACGTCAATTGCGGAAAGCTTTTCGCGCGCTGTCACGCGTGCCGTCTCGCTTAGGGATTGCGCATTCGTGATGCGCCCTATCGCGGCTTGGCGGATTTCTTCCACAAGCTGGTAAACCGCGCGACGGTGCTCTTGTGTGCATTGACCGCCAACAAATATGTCACTGAGCGTAGGGGCTAGAGCGTCAGTGGTGAGCGCGCGGGCGCGGGCAGTCGGGTCCGCTGGTTGCGGTGCTGCGAAGAGAACATTCGCCTCGAAACGCGCGCGCCGCTGCGCAATTTCCTGGGATAAATAGGGCGCGGCACGGTGGATTAAGTGAAATGATAAATAGCGCTTCAGCGTTTCAAGTTCGGTAGACTGAATATATTTTGCAATTCCGGTAATCGCCTCAAGTTCCCGGGCTATAAGCGGTGTTTGTGCGGGGATAGCGCGTACCTCAAGCAATGCGCTCCATGGGAACGGGCCTGCTGCGGCTGACAGGGCTTCAGTATCTGTCTGCGTCAAGACAAGAGCGCGCTCGCGCCGTCGCATGTCGGACCAGTGACGCGCGGCGAGCCTGCTTTCAAAATCTACGATCTGCAACGCTGCCGCGTCGGGCTCTGGCATCGCCGCTAAGGTGAGCATGTCACCAATATATTTTTGATAGGCGATCAGCGTTTCTGCGCGCGCCGCTTCAAGATAATTGCGCCGATCAAACAGGCCGAGACCGGATTGGGACAAAAGCACGCTATATTGTTCCGGCGCATCGGGGTGCGGGGCAATGCGCATGGCGATTGGCATTGCGGTCAATTGTGCTGGATCCGAAAAAAAGCGAACCGCATCGTCGATGGATGCTATTGCGTTAATTCTTTCAAGATCCTCCTGGACCGGCGACAGGCCGGCCATATTGTCTTCGGGAAGCGCAAGAAGGCTCGCGTAAAATTGCCCGATCTGCTTTTCTGTTTCAGAAGTCGGGGCTGTGTGGGCGCGGTCAAGAATCTCCGCGATAATTCCATCAGCGCGTGCTTGGGCGAGCGTAAAATTTGAGATGACTGAAAACTCAGCTGGAATCTCGGTATTCTCCAGCCAGTATCCGTTCACCCGTGCATAAAAGTCATCGCCAGGGGAAATCGTTTCATCGATCTTCTGCGCGTTTGTTTCTTCAGACTGTTGTTGATCGGCTTCCTGGCCGCTACCCGCGTCATCCGATGCGCCCTCGGGCTGCTGACTACATGCTGCAAGGCTTACCGCGAAAAGGGAAAGCCATAAGAAACGGCGCGCCCGGCGCGTGTCGAAATCGCCGCCATGCCTGTTGAAAATACCACCATGCCTGTCGCAAAAACCGGCATAAATGTCATGTGAGCCCGCCCATAGACGACGAGCCAGTCGCAAAATACGCATCAACAACGTCCGCACTAACAAATTTCCATTTCACCGCTGAGCATAAGGGAGTCGCCAGCTTTTGAAGAGACAGGTGGTCGCGTCCTTTTCAAAAAGCAAAGGTTGTCTGGTGCCCACGTACGGTCGTGGCATGAAAAACTTACTTTCTGGTTCTGGTCGATCGGAAGGGGTAAGCTTGTCTATCTGGCTTGTCCGCGCAGGCTGATTTTGCCAGTCTGATTCTGCCAGCCTCAGCGCTGGCGGCAATGACAGATGAGGCGTATGAATATTCAACAAAGCATCCGGACGATCCCCGATTACCCAAAACCCGGGATCATGTTCCGTGACATCACCACACTACTTGCTGATGCGCGGGCGTTTCGCCGTGCGATTGATGAGATGGTGCAGCCCCTGGCGGGGGCGAAAATCGATAAAGTCGCGGGGATCGAAGCACGCGGCTTTATCCTGGGCGGGGCGGTGGCCCATCAGCTTTCCGTTGGGTTTGTGCCTATACGGAAAAAAGGCAAGCTGCCATATGATACGATATCGGAATCCTATGAACTGGAATATGGCGTTGATCAGGTTGAGGTTCATGTGGATGCAATTGCGCCAGGTGAGCGCGTTTTACTGGTAGATGATTTAGTTGCGACCGGCGGAACGGCGATTGCGGCTGCCAAATTGATTGAACGCTCTGGCGGTGAAGTGGCGCTGTGCTCGTTTGTGATTGATCTGCCCGAGATTGGCGGGGCTGATAAATTGCGGGCGATGGACTATCCGGTCGCGACCCTCGTTTCTTTTGACGGACATTAATCGGGACCGGGATCGGAATTGGTATCGGGGGCCATTCTTTTGTTTGGCGAAACAGCTACAAACCCCAGTGAGTCCAATACCCGGTGAGACCAATACCCAGTGAGTCCAATACCCGGTGAGACCAATTTTGAGCTGAAGTAACTTTCAAGGGAGTCGTCACGATGATGTTTCT